>NZ_LTCZ01000090.1:2575-16725 GCF_001583455.1 Rhodococcus sp. LB1
CCGGTCGACGGCTTATCATCCGCTGTTTCAGGTGTCGTTCGCAATGCAGAACAACGCTTTCCCCGAGGTCGAGTTCCCAGGGTTGGACTGGACCACACTTCCGGCGCCGACCGGAACGTCGCGTTTCGACCTGTCTTTCACCCTCACCCCCGACGGTCACCAGGGTCTGGCCGGAGTCGTCGAGTACGCGAGTGACCTGTTCGACCGGGCAACGGTGGAGGGCATCGCGGCCCGGTATGTGCGCTTGTCGGAGTTGATCGTGGCGGATCCGCGCGGGCGGATCGAGGGGTACGAGATCCTCGAGCCCGACGAGCGCGAGGTGTTACTCCGGACCTGGAACGACACCGTAGCCCCCTTGTCGGAGACCACCGTCGTGGAACTGTTCGAGCGACAGGTGGCGGCGACACCCGACGCCGCAGCGGTGACCTTCTCCGACCGGAGCTGGACTTACCGAGAAATCAACACACAGGCGAACCGGCTGGCGCACTATCTGATCGGCGCCGGGGTCGGCCCAGAAACCGTGGTGGCCGTCGCACTGGAGCGGTCGGAAGAGTTGGTCGTCGCCTTGTTGGCGGTGCTCAAGGCCGGCGGCAGCTACCTTCCCATGGACCCGAACTATCCCAGTGCTCGCGCCGGGACAATTCTCGCCGACGCGGCACCGCGGCTGATCCTGTCCGACACTGTCACCGTGGCCACGCTGCCCGACCACGATATCGACCGGGTACTGCTCGATGCAGACCTGGACCTCGACACGACTGCAGCCGCCGTGAGGGGCCGGGCCGATCACGATCCCGTCGACCGCGATCGGATTACCCCGTTGAGGCCCGATCATGCGGCGTATGTGATGTACACCTCGGGGTCGACAGGTGTTCCGAAGGGTGTCACGGTGAGCCACCGAAGTGTGGTGTCGTTGTGCGCCGGCACTGCCGACCGGGTGGGTGCGGACGCCGCGGATGTGTGGGTGTGGTGCCACTCGGTGGCGTTCGATTTCTCGGTGTGGGAGTTGTGGGGCGCGTTGGCACACGGTGGCCGCGTGGTGGTCGCGCCGTGGGAGGTGGTGCGCTCACCGATCGAGTTGTGGAAGTTGGTGGTTCGCGAACACGTCACGGTTCTCGGGCAGACGCCGTCGGCGTTCTACGGGTTCGGGGAGATCGAGCACGACGACCCCGCGGTCGGGGCCGGTTCGGTGTTGCGCACGGTGGTGCTCGGCGGAGAGGTGGTGGATCCCGCAAGGCTGCGGGGCTGGTATCCGGGCGAGGATTCCCGCCATCCACAGGTGAGGATCGTCAACGGTTACGGGCCGACGGAGACGACGGTCTTCGCGGCGATGTACTCGCTACCCGAATCTCGGAGTGGGCGTGACCGGATGAGTGTCCCCATCGGCGTTCCAGTGGGCGGTGTGCGGGTGTTCGTGTCGGGTGCTGGGTTGACGCCGGTCCCGGTGGGTGTGGTGGGTGAATTGTATATCGCCGGGGTGCAGTTGGCCCGCGGTTATCTGGGTCGGCCGGGGTTGACGGCGGAGCGGTTCGTGGCGTGCCCGTTCGGGGAGCCGGGATCCCGCATGTATCGATCCGGGGACCTGGTGCGGTGGACCGCTGACGGTGTCCTCGAATACGTGGGACGCGCGGATGAGCAGGTGAAGGTCCGGGGGTTCCGGGTGGAACCAGGGGAGATCGAAGCGGTGCTGCTGTCGCACTCTGCCGTGTCACAGGCAGTGGTGATCGCCCGGGAAACCCTCGTCGGCACCGAGTTGGTGGGGTACGTCGTTCTCGATTCCCGGACCGATACCGACTCCCTGGGGTTGCGGGGGTTCGCGGCCGGGTTGTTGCCGGAGTTCATGGTTCCGGCGGCGGTCGTGGTGGTGGACGGGTTGCCGTTGACGGTGAACGGGAAGTTGGATCGGAGGGCGTTGCCGGCACCGGAGTTCACCGGTGGGGTGTTCCGGGCGCCGCGGTCGCCGGTGGAGGAGACTCTGGTGTCGTTGTTCGCGGATGTGCTCGACGTCCCGCGGGTAGGGATCGACGACAGCTTCTTCGATCTCGGTGGGCATTCGTTGTCGGCGACGCAGTTGGTGAGCCGGATTCGGTCGGTGCTGGGGGTGGAGGTCCCGATCCGGATGATCTTCGACTCCCCTGCGGTCGCCGAACTCGCACCCCGGCTGAGGGACGGCCCGGCACGGGTGCCGTTGACTCCGCGGGTGCGGCCCGAGCGGGTGCCGCTGTCGTTCGCGCAGGCCCGGTTGTGGTTCCTGCACCGGTTCGAGGGCCCGTCGGCGACGTACAACATTCCCGTGGCGGTGCGACTCACCGGCGACATCGACACCGGTGCGGTGGCGGCTGCTGTTGCGGACGTCGTCGCCCGGCACGAGAGTCTGCGTACAGTATTCGACGACCTGGACGGTGCACCGGTTCAGCGGGTCCTCCCCGTGGCGGAAGTACCAACTCCGGTGCACGTGGAGAAGGTCGACCCGGCCGGCGTGATGGCTGCGGTGACGGCGGCGTCGAGGTACCGGTTCGACATTGCACACGAAATTCCCCTCCGGGCAACATTGTTGGAGGCCGGACCCCAGGAACACGTCCTGGTGATGGTCCTGCACCACATTGCGGGGGACGGGGGGTCGTTGGCGCCGCTGGCTCGGGATGTGGCGGCCGCGTATGCGGCCCGCGCCGACGGACACGCTCCGGGGTGGGCACCCTTGCCGGTGCAGTACGCCGATTACACCCTGTGGCAGCGGGAAATTCTGGGGAGCGAGGACGATCCGGGCAGTCTGCTGACCGCCCAGCTCGACTATTGGACAACCGAACTGACGGGGCTGACGGAGTGCATCGAGCTACCCGGCGATCGTCGCCGACCGGCCGCACCGAGTTATCGTGGCGGCACCGTGGAGTTCGCGATCGATCCCGGATTGGTTTCGGGAGTGGACGAATTGGCCCGCGGTCGTGGCGCGACACCGTCGATGGTGTTGCAATCGGTGTTGGCAGTGCTGCTCCGCAGGCTCGGTGCCGGGGTGGATATCGCGGTCGGGTCGCCGATCGCGGGCCGCACCGACGACGCGTTGACCGAGTTGGTGGGGTTCTTCGTCAACACCTGGGTGCTGCGCGTCGACGTGTCCGGGAATCCGCGATTCGACGAGGTCCTCGACCGGGTGCGGGTGAAAGCCCTGGGTGCGTACGAGAATCAGGATGCGCCGTTCGAACGGTTGGTGGAGTTGCTGAATCCGACCCGATCGACGGCCTATCATCCGTTGTTCCAGGTGTCGTTCGCCATGCAGAACAACGCTTTTCCGGATGTCGAGTTTCGTGGACTGGACTGGACCACACTGTCGGCGTCGACCGCGACTTCTCGTTTCGACCTGTCCTTCACCGTCGCCCCCGACGAGCAGCAGGGTCTGGCCGGGGTCGTCGAGTACGCGAGCGATCTGTTCGACCGGGGCACGGTGGAGACCATCGCGGCCCGGTATGTGCGGCTGCTCAGGTGCATCATCGAAGATCCGCAGGGTCGGATCGAAGGCTACGAAATCCTGGAACCGACCGAACGCGAGCGGGTACTGCGGACCTGGAACGACACGAGCTCGCCGATACCGGATGCGACGATCCCGGGCCTGTTCGGGCAGGAGGTCGCTGCAACTCCCGATGCCGTGGCAGTGACGTTCGGTGGCGAGAACTGGACCTACCGGGAGCTGAGCAGTCGAGCGAATCGGCTGGCACGCCATCTGATCGGTGCGGGTGTGGGGCCGGAAGTACTGGTGGCGGTTGCACTGGAGCGGTCACCCCAATTGGTTGTCGCGTTACTCGCAGTCCTCGAGGCCGGGGGCGCGTATCTGCCGATAGACCCCCAATACCCGAGTGCGCGGACCGAGTTCATCCTCGCCGACGCCGCGCCGCTGCTCATCCTCACGGATACCGCAACCGCACGCACGCTGCCGGACAGTGACATACCCCGGATACTCGTCGACGTCATCTCGGACGAGGACGGACACGCGGAGGGCCTCAACCCCGACGACAGCGATCGCACCACGTCACTGCGACCGGGCAACACCGCGTACGTGATGTACACCTCCGGATCGACGGGGACCCCGAAAGGGGTCACCATCGACCACTCCAACGTGGTGAACCTGGCGTTGCACGGATGGCCGGACGGACCCGGTGAGCGCGTGTTGCTGCATTCGTCGATGGCGTTCGATGCCTCGGCGTACGAGTTGTGGCCGACACTGCTCAGTGGAGGCCGGTTGGTTGTCGCCCCGCCCGGGTCGCTGGACAGCGAGGTGCTCGAGCGGGTCGTCGACGCGGTTGGTGTGACGTCGATGTTCTTGACGACCCCGCTGTTTCACCTGTTGAGCGATTCGCCGGACCATGAGAGGGGAGCGCTCGACCAGCCACGTCAGTTGGTCACCGCGGGCGATGTGTTGTCGCCGCGCGCTGTACGACGCGTCCTCGCCCGCCACCCGCGCATCACCGTGGTGAACGCGTACGGGCCGACGGAAACCACCGTGTGTGCCACCGCGTACTCGGTATCGGGTTCGACGGGCTTCGACGACCAGGTCAGCGTGCCGATCGGGGTGCCGATCGGTAATGCCCGCGCACTCGTCTTGGGAACCGGGATGGTGCCCGTCCCGGTGGGTGTGGCCGGGGAGTTGTATATCGCGGGATCAGGTGTGGGCCGCGGGTACATCGGCAGGCCGGGGTTGACGGCGGAACGGTTCGTGGCGTGTCCGTTCGGCGAACCGGGCTCACGGATGTACCGCTCGGGTGATCTGGTGCGGTGGACGACCGAGGGTGTGCTGGACTTCGTCGGCCGCGCAGACGAGCAGGTGAAGATCCGCGGAATCCGAATCGAACCCGGCGAGATCGAAACGGTGTTGGTCTCGCACCCCGCAGTGGGATCGGTCGTGACGGTGGACCGGGTAGGTCCGTCGGGGCAGAAGGTGCTGGTGTCGTATGTGGTCGCGGCGCCCGGGGCCGAGGTGGACGTCGAGGCGTTGCGACTGCTCGCGGCGGGCCGTCTACCGGACTACATGGTGCCGTCGGCGATCATCGTCGTCGACCGGATACCTCTCACACCGGCCGGCAAACTCGACCGCCGAGCACTTCCCGAGCCTGATCTCGCATCCGACACCCCGTACCGGGCTCCACGATCCATTGCCGCGCAGACATTGGCGGCGGTGCTGGCCGACGTCCTGGGTGTCGATCGGGTGGGTGTCGACGACGACTTCTTCCGGCTCGGCGGGGACAGCATCATGTCGACCCAGGTGGTGTCGCGGGCGCGGGCTCGCGGCGTGCTGGTGTCGGCGCGAGACGTGTTCGAGCGACGGACCGTCGCCGGGCTGGCCTCCGTCGCGCATCCGGTGAGGGATGACGACTCCGTCGTTTTCGAGGACGTGCCGTTGCCGCGTCCGGCTCCGCAACAGCTGTCGGGCATCGAGGCACGGTATCCCGAGGCCGTGGAGGTGTGGCCGCTGGCACCGCTGCAAACAGGTTTGGTCTTTCACGCGATGCTGGCGTCGGAGTCGGCCGATGTGTATGCGGTGCAGACGGTGCTGGGTCTGTCCGGACAGGTGCATGCGGACCGTGTGAAGGCCGCGGCACAGGCGATACTCGATCGCCACGCGAATCTGCGGGTCGCGTTCCTCACCGAGGGGGTGGCGGAGCCGGTCCAGGTGGTGCTCGAGGGCCTCGTGGTGCCGTGGTGGGAAGCCGACGTCAGTGGTGTCGATGCCGGGGAGCGAGACGACGAACTGGCACGGCTGCTGTCGGACGATGCGGCTGCCGGCTTCGACCTGTCGGAGCCACCGCTCCTGCGTTTCGGTTTGGTCGCGATGGGCGACGAAGACTTCCGGCTGGTGGTCTCGTATCACCACGTACTGCTCGACGGATGGTCGATGCCGTTGCTGATGCGGGAGATGCTGACCGTCTACGGTGCCGGCGGGGACGGAGCCGTACTGGAACCCGTGGTCTCGTATCGCCGGTATCTCGGGTGGCTCGCGACTCAGGATCGGCAACGGTCGCTGCAGGTGTGGGAGGAAGCGCTCGACGGTGCGGAGCCCGCGCTGCTCGCGACCGGGCGCCCGGAATCGGCGCGGGGATCGTCCGTGCTCCGGCGTGCGCTCGACGAGGGCCTGTCGTCGGCGATACCGGAGCTGGCGTCTCGGTGGTCGGTGACGGTGAATACCCTGGTGCAGGTCGCGTGGGCGATCGTGCTGGGCATGCATACCGGCCGCCGTGATGTGGTGTTCGGCGCGACGGTCTCGGGTCGGTCCGGACAGATTCCCGCCATCGAGTCGATGGTGGGGCTGTTCATCAACACGGTCCCGGTGCGGGTCCGGCTTCGTCCCGAGGAATCCATCGCCCGGTTGATCGCCCGGGTTCAGGCGGAGCAGGCGGAGTTGATCGAGCATCATCATGTTCCGCTGCCGGAGATCCAGCGGGTCGCCGGCGTGGGGGCCCTGTTCGACACCTTGACGGTCTTCGAGTCGTACCCGAACGATCTGCGGAGCCTCGCCTCCTTGCTCGAGTCGATAGGCTCCCTCGCGATCACGTCCGTGGATTCATTTGGGGGAACCAACTATTCGTTGACGCTCGCGGTGGAAGCCGGTGAGCGGACGTCCGTATCGCTGTGGTACGACCCAGCCTTGTTCGATGACGACGAGGTGGGTCGGATCGCGGACAGGTTCCACCGAGTTCTGGAATCACTGGTGGCTGCGCCGGAGGGCGCGACGGGAGACATCGACCTCCTCGCGCCGGAGGAACGAAACCTGCTGGTTCCCGTGCGCGGCGCGGCCGCGGAGACGGTCCGGACACTGCCGGAGATTCTCTCTGCCGCAGTCGTACACGATCCGAGTGCGGTGGCGGTCGTGTGTGGAGAGCGCTCGCTCACATACCGGGAGTTGGACGACGAGTCGAGTCGTATTGCACGGGTGTTGATCTCACGCGGGGTCGGGCCGGAATCCACGGTGGCCGTGGCGGTGCCGCGGTCGGTGGAGTCGGTGCTGGCGGTATGGGCGGTGGCGAAGGCAGGTGGTGCGTTCGTTCCGGTGGATCCGTCGTATCCGGCGAGTCGGCTCGAGTACCTGATCGCCGATTCCGCCGCGCGATGCGGAATCACGATCGCCGCGTGCGTCGGTACCCTGCCGAGAACCCTCGACTGGTGGGTGCTCGACGATCCGGAGGTGCGAGCCGAGTGTTCCCGTCGGTCCACTGAATCGGTGACCGATGCGGGCCGGATCGCTCCGTTACGGGCCGATCATCCCGCGTACATGATCTACACGTCGGGGACGACGGGTGAGCCGAAGGGCGTCGTCGTACCGCATCGGGGACTGGGTAGTCTCGCGGCGGAGATGGCGGAGAGGTTCGCCGTCACGGCGGATGCACGCGTGCTGCACGTGGCGTCGCCGAGTTTCGATGCGTCGGTGCTGGAGTACCTGCTGGCGACGGGTTCGGCAGCGTCGATGGTTGTGGTTCCGGCGGGTGTGGTCGGTGGTGAGGAACTGGGCCGGATTCTCGAGAGTGCGGCGGTGACGCACGCGTTCCTCACCCCCACGATGTTGGCGACGGTGCCGGTCGAGCGGATGTCGTCGGTGCGATGCCTGCTCACGGGTGCGGAGGCGGTTCCGGTATCGGTGGTGGAGTCGTTCGCTGCGGGACGGCGGATGCACGACCTCTACGGGCCGACGGAGGCGACCGTGGCGGTCGCGGCCTCGCCGTCGTTATCCCCGCACGGTCCGGTGACTCTGGGCGGTCCGGTCCGGGGTGCGTCCCTGGTGGTGCTGGACACGTGGCTGCGTCCGGTGCCGGTGGGAGTGGCGGGGGAGTTGTATGTCGCCGGGGCCCCGCTGGCTCGGGGATATCATGATCGGACGGGACTGACGGCGGAGCGATTCGTGGCGAACCCGTTCGGCTCGCCGGGTGAGCGGATGTATCGCACAGGCGATGTCGTGCAGTGGACCGAGCGGGAAACCGGTGTAGGACTGGAGTATCTGGGGCGCAGCGATTTCCAGGTCTCGGTGCGGGGCCGTCGGATCGAGTTGGGCGAGATCGACGCTGCGCTCACCGAGCAGCCCGGAATCGGCTCCGTGGTGACGGTCGATCGGAAGGGCCCGTCCGGGCAGACGGTGCTGGTCTCCTACGTGGTCCCCGCAGCCGGGAGTGAGGTGGACGCCGAGAGCGTGCGGACGGTGGCGGCGGGCCGCCTGCCGGAGTACCTGGTGCCCTCGGCGATCGTGGTGCTCGAGAAGTTGCCGCTCACACCGGCCGGCAAGCTCGACCGCAGTGCGTTGCCGGAGCCGGAGTTCTCGTCGAGCAAGGCGTTCCGGTCTCCTCACACCGAGACCGAGGAGATCCTCGCCCGCGTGTTCGCCGAGGTACTCGGCGTCGACCAGGTGGGGATCGATGACGGATTCTTCGATCTGGGTGGCGACAGCATCCGGTCGATCCAGTTGGTGTCGCGTGCGAAAGCGCGGGGTGTGCTGATCACGGCGCGGGATGTGTTCGAGCACAGGACTGTCGCGGGGCTGTCCGAGGTTGCAGTCCTGAACCACGACCCGGATCGGGTCGTGCTCGAGGAGTTGTCCGGTGGCGGAGTGGGGACGATGCCGTTGACGCCGATCGGGCGGTTCCTCCTCGCGCGGGGTGGTGGGTACCGCCGATTCGCGCAGACGATGGTGTTGGAGTTGCCCGACGGTATCGATCGGGCCGGGTTGGCCGCCACCATCGGCGCCGTGATGGCACGTCATGACATGTTGCGATCGCGTGTGGTGACCGATGACGCTGGGGAGCAGAAACTTCGGGTCGATCCCCCGGATACGGTCGACGTGAACCGCCTGATTCGACAGGTCCACTGTGATGACGTACCGGGCGATCCGGCGTGGCTGCGGCTGGCGTCGGCGGAGTTGGATGCGGCCCTGGGGCGTGTGGATCCGGCGGCGGGCGTAATGGTGCAGTTCGTGTGGCTGGACCACGTCCCCCGTGACGGCGACGGTTCGGCGGGTTCGGGTCGGCTGCTGGTCGTGGCCCACCACCTGGTCATCGACGGCGTGTCGTGGCGGATCATCATCCCGGACCTGGCGGCGGCCTGGGCGCGGGTGCGTACCGGCGAACGCCCGGAACTGCCGGCCGGCGGGACGTCTATGCGGCGGTGGGCACACGGGCTGGTGGACGAGGCATTGCGGCCGGGGCGAGTGGCCGAGTTGCCGTTGTGGCAATCGATTCTGGAGGGCCCCGACCCGACGTTGGGTTCGCGCAGACGCGACCCGATCCTCGATGTTCTGTCCACAGTGCAGCACGTGCGGATCCAGGTGCCAGCGCACGCGACAGCGTCGCTGCTCACCAGGGTCCCCAAGGTCTTCCGCGCAGGCGTCGACGATGGTCTGCTGGCGGGGTTGGCGATGGCGTTGACCCGCTGGCGCCGCCGTCGCGGGGTTGTCGAGCCGTCGTCGTTGATATCCCTGGAGAATCATGGTCGCGAGCAGCACGTCATACCCGGTGCGGATCTATCCCGCACGGTCGGCTGGTTCACGACAGCTTTCCCGATTCGCCTCGATATCGCGGGCGCCGATCTCGACGACGCATTCGCCGGCGGGCCCGCTGCCGGGATCGTGCTCAAAGCGGTCAAGGAACAGGTGCTGGCGCTGCCCGACCGTGGCATCGGTTACGGGCTGCTTCGGTATCTGAACGCGGACACCGCACCGCAACTCGGGAAGTATCCGGGCGGACAGATCAGTTTCAACTATCTGGGGCGCATCTCGGCCGCCGATGTTCCCGAGGAATTCCGTGACCTCGGCTGGATGCCCGCGAGCGAGGGAACGGCGCTCTCCGCGACGATGGATCCGGACATGCCGGCGATGGCCGAAGTGGACATCAATGCGATGGTGACCGACGGTCCGGACGGTCCCCGACTCGGTGCCGTGTTCGGATTCCCCGCCGGGGTGCTCTCCCGTGACGATGTTCAGGAACTTGCCGACCTGTGGTGCGACGCAGTCTCGGCACTGGCTCGGCACGCGCAGGGGCCCGGGGCCGGCGGGCTGACACCGTCCGACGTGCCGCTGGTGTCGGTGTCGCAACGCGATATCGAGTCGTGGGAGGACCGGTACCCGGGCGTCGTGGATGTGTGGCCGTTGACCGCGATGCAGTCCGGCCTGTTGTTCCACTCGATGCTGGCCGGTTCGGCGTTCGACGCGTACACCACCCAACTCGTTCTGCATCTCGGCGGACGGGTCGATCCAGGGAGGATTCTCGCTGCGGGACAGGCATTGCTGGATCGCCATGCGAACCTGCGGACCGCGTTCGTCGACGATTCCGAATCCGGGCCGGTACAGGTCGTCCTCGGCGCAGTCGTGTTGCCGTGGCGCGAGGTCGACCTGCGGAACCTTCCCGAGGGCACTCGAGACGGCGAGTTCCAACGTCTTCTCGTCGAGGATCAGGCCACACATTTCGACCCGGCGGCGCCGCCGCTGATCCGGTTCACGCTCGTGACGATGGGACAGGATCGATTCGAGCTGGTGATCACCAATCATCACGTGCTGCTCGACGGATGGTCGATGCCACTGCTCGCCGAGGAACTACTCGTGCTGTACGTCTCGGGAGGCGACGCCGCCGCGTTACCGAGAGCTACGGGGTACCGGAATTTTCTGGTCTGGCTGGCCGCGCGCGACCGAGCCGAATCTTGTCGAATCTGGGCGCAGGCCCTCGCCGGGATCGAAGAGCCGACCCTGCTGGCGCCCGCGCACCAGGAGCGGGAAACAACCTCGGGGGAAGAGCACGTGACGGTCGAACTGCCCCCGGAGACGGCCGCGAGCTTGTCGGTGCGGGCCGCCGAACTGGGTGTCACGCTGAACACCGTCGTTCAGGGAGCGTGGGGGATTCTGCTCGGACAGTTGTCTGCCCGGCGGGATGTGGTGTTCGGCGCGACGGTCTCCGGCCGGCCGGCCGGACTGCCCGGTGTCGAGTCCATGGTGGGCTTGTTCATCAACACCCTGCCGGTGCGGGTTCAGTCCACACCTGGCGACACTGCTGCGGAGTTGTTGACCCAGTTGCAGAAGCAGCAGGCCGGCTTGTTCGATCACCACTACCTCGGGTTGACGGAGATAAACAAGGCCGCCGGGGTGCGCGACCTGTTCGACACCCTCGTCGTGTTCGAGTCGTACCCGATCGATCGCGCCGCGTTGGCAGCCGCAGACCCCATCGACGGAATGGTCGTCACCGGAGTTCATACGATCGACGCGTCGCACTACCCCATGACCCTGATCGCGAGAGTCGACTCCCAACTTCGGTTGACCGTGGCGTATCTGCCGAACCTGTTCGGCGCCGCAGCCGTCGACACGATCGCCCGGCGGCTCACCCGTCTCTTGCAGACAGTCGCGGACGACCCTCACGTCGCCGTGGACCGCATCGACCTCGTCGAACCGGGCGAGCGTCGGTTGGTGGTGGGCGCGTGGAATGACACTGCGGTCCTCGTGCCGGAGGTGACACTTCCCGACCTTTTCGAACGCCAGGCGGCTGTCACGCCGGAGTCGGTGGCCCTGACGTCCGACGACGAGCAGCTGACGTATCGAGAGGTCGGCGAGCGAGCGAACCGGTTGGCTCGGAGACTGATCGCGCACGGCGTCGGTCCGGAGTCTCTGGTCGGTGTCGCCGTGCGACGTTCGATCGATCTCGTGGTGGGAGTCTATGCGGTCGTGACGGCGGGTGGAGCATATGTGCCGATCGACCCCGACTACCCCAGCGAACATATCCGGCACATGATGGAGTCCGCGGCACCGGTCTGTGTGTTGACGCGATCGACCGACCGCGTACAGATCCCGGGCGGCGTCCCCGTGCTGGAGATCGATGGCGCGCAAGGACCTGATGTCGACTCCTCACCCGTCCGCAACGAGGATCGAATCACCCTGTTGAGGCCGGGTAACACGGCGTACGTGATCTTCACGTCCGGCTCGACGGGCCGGCCGAAGGGGGTCGCTGTCAGCCATTCGGCGATCGTGAATCAGTTGCTGTGGATGCGGGACCATTTCGGCTTCGACCACGACGACGTTGTGCTGCAGAAGACCCCCGCGACATTCGATGTGTCGGTGTGGGAGATGTTCCTACCCCTGGAGGTCGGGGCGCGGCTGGTGATCGCCAAGGCCGAGGGACACCGCGATGCGGCCTATCTCGCCGAGATGATCAGATCGGAGAAGATCACCACCGGCGACTTTTCGCCGTCGATGCTGGCCATGGTCGACGAGAGACTCGAGCCGGCTGATTGCGACTCGCTTCGACGAGTCTTCTGCGGCGGCGAAAACCTGCTGTCCTCGACGGCACGCCACTTCATGGAGCGCAGTGGCACTGCGCTCCACAACGTGTACGGGCCGACCGAAACGGCCCTTCAGGTCACCCACCATCGATGCGGCCCGTCGAAGGACACGAGCGCGCCGATCGGCGCGCCGGTGTGGAACTCCCAGGTCTTCGTGCTGGGTGCGGGGTTGGTGCCGGTTCCGGTGGGTGTGGTGGGCGAGTTGTACATCGCCGGGGTGCAGCTGGCCCGCGGTTATCTCGGCCGGTCGGGGTTGACGGCGGAGCGGTTCGTGGCGTGTCCGTTCGGGGCGGTGGGTGCGCGGATGTATCGGTCGGGGGATTTGGTGCGGTGGACCGCCGAGGGTGAGCTCGAGTTCGTGGGGCGCGCGGACGAGCAGGTGAAGGTGCGGGGGTTCCGAGTCGAACCCGCCGAGGTCGAGGCGGTGCTGCTGACGCATCCTGAGGTGGCGCAGGCGGTAGTGGTGGCCCGCGCCACCGGCAGTGGCACCGAGTTGATCGGATACGTGGTTCTCGACATCGACGGGGTCGACGGGTCGAGTGATCCGGCGGCCGGGGTTCGTCGTTTCGTGGCCGGGTTGTTGCCGGACTTCATGGTTCCGGCGGTGATCATGGTGGTGGATCAGCTGCCGTTGACGGCACACGGGAAACTGGACCGGAAAGCGTTGCCGGAACCGGAGTTCACCGGCGGCATGCTGCGGGGTCCGCGGTCGCCGGTGGAGGAGACTCTGGTGTCGTTGTTCGCGGACGTGCTCGACGTCCCGCGGGTGGGAATCGACGACAGTTTCTTCGACCTGGGTGGGCATTCGTTGTCGGCGACGCGGTTGGTGAGCCGTATTCGGTCGGTGTTGGGTGTGGAGGTTCCGATCCGGGTGGTGTTCGAGTCCTCGACGGTGGCGGAGTTGGCACCCCGACTCAGGGAAGGCCCGGTCCGGGTGCCACTGACCGCGCGGGTGCGGCCCGAGCGGGTGCCGCTGTCGTTCGCGCAGGCCCGGTTGTGGTTCCTGTATCGGTTCGAGGGCCCGTCGGCGACGTACAACATTCCGGTCGCGGTGCGACTCACCGGCGACCTCGATACCGGTGCGGTGGCGGCCGCTGTTGCGGACGTCGTCGCCCGGCACGAGAGCCTGCGAACCGTGTTCGGTGAGGAAGGGGGTGTGCCGTTCCAGCAGATCCTGCCGGCTGAGCAGGTCGTCGCGGAACTGCCGGTTCAGATCGTCGACGTGCGGGACAGCACTCTGATGGATGCAGTCGCGGAGGCGGCGGGCTGTCGAGTCGACCTGTCGGTAGAGATACCCCTGCGGGCCCGCGTTTTCCGAGTTTCCGAATCAGAGCACGTGCTGGTACTGGTGCTGCACCATATCGCGGGGGACGGGGGTTCGTTGGCGCCGTTGGCCCGCGACATCGCGGTCGCATATGCGGCGCGGACCGACGGCGAGATGCCGGGGTGGGTGCCGTTGCCGGTGCAGTACGCCGATTACACGTTGTGGCAGCGGGAGATCCTGGGCGACGAGTCGGATCCGGAGAGTGTGCTGGCCACTCAGGTCGATTATTGGCGTAGCGAGTTGGCGGGGCTGCCCGAGTGCATCGACCTACCCACCGATCGGTGCCGACCGCCGGCACCGAGTTACCGCGGCGGCACGGTGGAATTCACAGTCGCACCGGAACTGGGTTCGGAGGTAACCCAACTGGCCCGCAGCGCGGGGGCGACACCCTCGATGGTGCTGCAATCTGTGCTCGCGGTGCTGCTCCACCGGCTTGGCGCGGGGGAGGACGTTGCGATCGGGGGACCGATCGAGGGTCGCACCGACGACGCCCTGACCGAGTTGGTGGGGTTCTTCGTCAATACCTGGGTGCTGCGGGTGGATC
>NZ_LTCZ01000090.1:16816-50425 GCF_001583455.1 Rhodococcus sp. LB1
GCCATGCAGAACAACGCTTTTCCCGAGGTCGAGTTTCCCGGGTTGGACTGGACCACACTTCCGGCGCCGACCGGGACGTCGCGTTTCGACCTGTCTTTCACTCTCACTCCCGATGGTCGGCAGGGTCTGGCTGGGGTTGTCGAGTACGCGAGTGATCTGTTCGACCGCGGGACGGTGGAGGGTATCGCGGCTCGGTTCGTGCGGTTGTCGGAGTTGATCGTGGCGGATCCGCGCGGGCGGATCGAGGGGTACGAGATCCTCGGGCCCGACGAGCGTGAGCTGGTACTGCGGACCTGGAACGGCACGAGCGTACCGGTACCGGACTCGACGATTCCCGGCNNNCGGGAGTTGAGCAGTCGAGCGAATCGGCTGGCACACCGCCTGATCGGTGCGGGTGTCGGCCCGGAGGTGCTGGTGGCGGTCGCATTGGAGCGGTCACCCGAGTTGGTCGTCGCGTTGTTGGCCATCCTCGAGGCCGGGGGTGCATACCTCCCCATCGACCTGCAGTACCCCGGTGCACGAACCGGGACCATCCTCACCGACGCCGCTCCGCTGTTGATCCTCAGCGACACCGTGACCGAAAACTTGTTGCCCAACAACGACATCCCCCGGATGCTTCTCGACACCCGCACCGACGAGGGCGGACGATGGGAGGCGCGAAACCCCGACGACAACGACCGCACCACACCACTGCGACAGGACAACACCGCGTACGTGATGTACACGTCCGGGTCGACGGGTGTTCCGAAGGGTGTCGCCGTGAGCCACCGGAGTGTGGTGTCGCTGTTCGCCGGTACCGCAGGGTGGGCCGGCTTCGACGCCGGGGACGTGTGGGGGTGGTGTCATTCGGTGGCGTTCGATTTTTCGGTGTGGGAGTTGTGGGGGGCGTTGGTGCACGGGGCCCGGGTTGTGGTGGTGCCGTGGGAGGTGATGCGTTCGCCGGTCGGATTGTGGGAGGTGGTGGTTCGGGAGCGGATGACGGTTCTCGGTCAGACGCCGTCGGCGTTCTACGAGTTCGCCGAGGTCGAGCGTGAGGATCCCGCTGTGGGGGCGGATTCGGTGCTGCGGATGGTGGTGTTCGGCGGTGAGGTGTTGGATCCGGCCGGGTTGCAGGGCTGGTCCCGGGGCGAGCGCGTGAATCCTCTGATTCTGGTCAACGGGTACGGGCCGACCGAGACGACGGTCTTCGCGGCAACCTTCGTGCTACCCGAGTCGGGTGAACGCGCCGACCGGGCGAGTGTGCCGATCGGAGCGCCGGTGGGCAACACGCGGGTGTTCGTGCTGGGTGCGGGGTTGGTGCCGGTTCCGGTGGGTGCGGTGGGGGAGCTGTATATCGCCGGGGCGCAGTTGGCTCAGCGGTATGTCGGTCGGCCGGAGTTGACGGCTGAGCGGTTCGTGGCGTGTCCGTTCGGGGAGCCGGGTGCGCGGATGTATCGATCCGGGGATCTGGTGCGCTGGACCGCCGGCGGAGTGCTCGAGTTCTGCGGAAGAGCGGACGAGCAGGTCAAGATTCGTGGATTCCGGGTCGAACCCGCGGAGATCGAGGCGGTTCTCCTGAAACATCCGGCCGTGACCCAGGCGGTGGTGGTGGCCCGGGACACCGTCACCGGCACCGGATTGGTCGGTTACGTGGTCTCCGACGCCGCCGACGCCGCCGACGCCGCCGACACCGCCGGCACCGACACAGGTGTCGAGGTCCGTCGGTTCGTGGCCGGGATTCTGCCGGAATACATGGTTCCGGCGGCGGTGGTGGTGCTGGACCGGTTGCCGTTGACGGTGAACGGGAAACTGGATCGGAGAGCGTTGCCGGCACCGGAGTTCACCGGCGGGGTGTTCCGGGCGCCGCGGTCGCCGGTGGAGGAGACGCTGACTTCGCTCTACGCCGAGGTTCTCGGTGTTCCCCGGGTGGGGATCGATGACAGTTTCTTCGACCTGGGTGGGCATTCGTTGTCGGCGACGCAGTTGGTGAGCCGGATTCGGTCGGTGTCGGGGGTGGAGGTCCCGATCCGGGTGATCTTCGAGTCTCCGACGGTCGCCGAACTCGCACCCCGCCTGGGTGAGGAGGTCGAACCCGACGCGCTCGATCCGTTCGCGGCCATCTTGCCGATCCGAAGCGAAGGATTCGGACCGCCGCTGTGGTGCGTCCACCCGGGCGGCGGACTGAGCTGGTGCTACATGGGCCTTCGCGCCCACCTCCCCGGCAGGCCCATATATGGTCTGCAAGCACGGGGCTTCGATGGAGTGACGCCGCTACCGACGTCGATCGAGACGATGGCCGCCGACTATCTCGAGCAGATCCTCACCGTTCAGGACGATGGCCCGATTCTTCTGCTCGGATGGTCGTTCGGTGGCCTTGTCGCCCATGCGATCGCCACCGCGCTGGAACGCCGGGGGCTCGAGGTTGCATTCCTCGCGATGATGGACAGCGTCCCCGGTGCCGGGGATCTCCTCATCGGCCGGGCGGCGCCTTCGGATGACGACATTCGACAGTCGATCCGGGCATGGGCGCAGAGCCGCTACGGCGAGATCGTCGATTCGCCCGACTATGCGCCCGTCTGGGATGCCGCACGTGCAATCTATCGGAACGACCTACGGCTGGCTGCCGACCACGTACCGCAGATCTATCACGGTGACGTGGTGTTCCTCCGTCCGACAGTGACGGATGACGGATCGATGTCGAGCGAGTCCTCGGCCGAGACGTGGCACGCATACGTCACCGGCGACATCGTGACTCACGACGTTCACAGCACGCATGCCGATATGGATCAGCCTCGTCCCCTCGCCGAGATCGCACGGATCATCGACCATGCACTGGCCGAACCGGGTCGGCGCACACGACAACCGGAAGGCTGATGACGGGCGGCGGCCCACCACGCGGCGATCGGACGGGAATCCTCTGCGAACACCCTCCCGAACAGGAACACTCACACCATGGACACGGTCAGGTTCTTCGAACTCGCAACCGAAGTGTTCGAAGTGCTCGGTGTCCTCGCGATGGTTGTCGGGTTCCTCTTCGCCTTCTTCCTCGCGGTGCGCGCGTGGAAGCGGACCGGAGACGGCACTCAGGCGTTCAAGACCCTGCGGGAGTCGCTCGGGGGCGCGATCCTGCTCGGCCTGGAATTGCTCGTCGCAGCAGACATCGTCAAGACGGTCACCTCGACGCCGTCGCTGACCGATGCCGCCGTCCTGGGAGTGATCGTGCTGATCCGCACCGTGCTGAGCCTGTCCATCGAGATCGAAATCGACGGTGTCGCACCGTGGCGGAAGGCGTTCGTGACCGGACCGCAGGTGCTCGCCCATGCGGCGCGCTCGTCCGCGGGGCAGGAGCCGAGTTCGGGCCGGTGAGTCGCCGGCCCGAACCGGTCACACCGTCTGCGGCCGCTTGCGCAGCCGGGTGTTGAGCACACCGAGCGCTGCGATGACGAGGAACAGGACGCACGTCGAGATCAGCTGGGTGCGGGCGTCGGTGTCGAAGAGCATGAGGACGACGAAACCGGCGAGCATTGCGAGCGTGACGTAGCTGAGCCACGGGAACAGCCACATCCGCACGGTCAGCTTGCCTTCGCGTTCGAGCTGCGGGCGCAGTCTCAGATGCGAGACGACGATGAAGATCCAGATGACCAGGAGCGCCGAACCGACGGCGTTCAGGAGAAGTCCCAGGAGGTCGTCCGGCAGCCACCAGTTGAGCAGGACGCTGACGAAACCGAAGAACACCGACAGCAGCACCGCATTGAGGGGCACCCCGGAATTCGAGATCCGGGCCATGAACGCGGGACCGTCGCCGCGCCGGGACAGCGAGTACGCCATCCGCGACGTGCCGTAGATGTTGGCGTTGAACGCCGACAACAACGCGACCACGACCACCAGTTCCATGAACCCGGCCACGTACGGGATGTGCGCCTGGTTGAGGACGGCCACGAACGGTCCGCTCTTCAGGTCCGAGGAATCCCAGGGAAGGACGAGGACCATGATCGAGATCGAACCGAGGTAGAAGACGCTGATACGCCAGACGACGCTGCGCACCGCCACGGCGATCGACCGCTCGGGGTCCTCGGATTCAGCGGCGGCGATGGTCACGATCTCGATGCCGCCGAAGGCGAACGCCACCACCAGTAGTCCCGCGGCGACACCGGCGAAGCCTTCCGGCATGAAGCCGCCGTGGCCGAAGAGGTTGGTGGTGCCCACCGGTTCGGTGTCCGGCAGCAGGCCGAACACCAGCAGCACGCCGATCACCAGGAACGCGATGATGACGGTGACCTTGATGGCGGCGAACCAGAACTCGAACTCGCCGAAGTTGCTGACCTTCGCGAGGTTGACGGCCGCGAAGAAGATCACGAACACGAGGGCGACGACCCATTGCGGCACGCCGGGCAGCCAGCCGCTCACGATGCCGGAGGCGCCGGTGATCTCGGCGCCGAGCACCATGATCAGCATGAACCAGTAGAGCCAGCCCATCACGAATCCGGCCCACTCGCCGATGCCGATCCGCGCGTAGTGCGAGAACGATCCGCTGGCGGGGATTGCCGCTCCCATCTCGCCGAGCATCCGCATCACGAAGACGACGATGATGCCGGCGAGAAGGTAGGAGACGAGGACGGCGGGACCGGCGGTCGCGATGCCGACACCGGTGCCGAGGAACAGTCCGGCACCGATCGCGGAACCGAGGCCCATCATCGTGAGGTGACGGACCTTCAGGCCCCGGCCCAGGGTGCTGGTCGAATCGGTCATGGTGCCGGGTGTTCGCGTACCGCTCACCGGGTCAGTCGTTTGCGTGCAGAGCGGCGTTCAGTTCCACGCCGGTGCCCTTCCACGGCACGACCTCGACGGCTCCCGACACGGAGTTGCGACGGAACAGCAGGTTGGACTGGCCGTTGAGTTCCTTGGCCTTCACGACGGTGCCGTCCGGCCCGGTGACCTTGGTGCCCGCGGTCACGTACAGGCCGGCTTCGAGGACGCAGTCGTCGCCGAGGGAGATGCCGAGACCGGCGTTGGCGCCGAGCAGGCAGCGCTTGCCGACGGAGATGGTCTCCTTGCCGCCGCCGGACAGGGTGCCCATGATCGACGCGCCGCCGCCCACGTCGGATCCGTCGTCGACGACGACGCCGGCGGAGATACGGCCTTCGACCATGGAGTTGCCGAGCGTGCCGGCGTTGAAGTTGACGAAGCCCTCGTGCATCACGGTGGTGCCGCTTGCCAGGTGGGCGCCGAGGCGGACGCGGTCGGCGTCGGCGATGCGGACGCCGGACGGCACGACGTAGTCGACCATGCGCGGGAACTTGTCGACACCGAACACGGTGACCACGCCGCGGATGCGCAGACGCGACCGCACCTTCTCGAAGCCCTCGACCGCACAGGGACCGAAGTTGGTCCACACCACGTTGGACAGCAATCCGAACAGACCGTCGAGGTTGACGCCGTGCGGGGTCACGAGGCGATGCGAGAGGAGGTGAAGGCGCAGGTAGGCGTCGTGCGCGTCGACCGGCGGCGCCGACAGGTCGGCGATGGTGGTGCGCACCACGACCTGGTCGACCTCACGCGCTTCGTCGGGTCCGGCGAGGAGTGCCAGATCGGAGGGGATGTCGCCACCCTCGATCCGCACGGTGCCCGCCTCGTCGAAGTTTCCCAGCTCGGGCGCCGGGAACCAGGTGTCGAGAACCGTGCCGCCGACGGTCACGTTGGCGATGCCTACTGCTGATGCTCCCTGTGTGCTCACGGCAGTAAAGGTTACTGCCTCATTACTCGGGCATTCCCAGCGGTCGTTATCGGGGCGTGATCGAAACGAAACCGAGCGGGTTCCGGCCATGTGGGGGACCATGCACGGGGCACGTGAGACACACCGGGAAAGGTCGTGGGAATGCGCATTTCGCACTGGGGTCGATTCATCGGAGGAGGCGTGCGGGCCGTGGCCGCGGGCGCACTGCTCGCCGGGGCCGTGTCGGTGGTGGCGCCGCAGACCGTGTCCGCCGCTCCGGTGTGCCCGGGCGCAGGCCAGGCACCGGTTCTCGTCGGGCGGGTGCCGGGAGCGGCGCTCGAGGGCGTCGCCGTGGACGGCGGGGGTCGCCTCTACACGACGGACCTTCTGAGCGGGCGGGTGTTCCGCCTCGACGCCCCGGGAGCCCCCGCGGTCCCGGTCGCGACGGTGCCGGACGGCGGGGCCGGGGCGCTGGCCTGGGCGTCGGACGGTTCACTGCTGGTGGGGTACGGCGCGGACGCCCGCGTGTTCCTCGGCGACATCCTGCGTCCGGGTGCGATCGCGAAGCTGAACACCGCGACCAACGTGCTCTCCCCGTTCGTATCGGGTCTGAGCGCGGCGAACGGACTCGATGTCGCCGCCGACGGAACCGCATACGCGACCAACGACTTCGGAACCCAGATCGGACGGGTGTTCCCCGACGGGCGGGTGGAGCCCCACTGGGCGACGCTGCCCAGCGCCAACGGCGCGGTGCTCGGCGCGGACGATCGGTACCTCTACGTGTCGCGGACGTTCGTGAATCCGGGCGTGAGCCGGATCCCGCTCGCGAACCCCGGAGCGCCCGAGAGCATCCTCGACCTGGCCGGTCTCGACAACTTCGCCGCTCCCGACGGCCTGGCCCTGGACTCGAGAGGCCGTCCGGTGGTCCCGGCCAACGTGCGCGGCGAGATCTGGCGGCTCGACTCGCCGGGGCAGTACTGCGTGCTGGCCTCCGGTCTGCCGACGTCGAGCATGGTCGTCTACGGGCAGGGGTCCGGCGGCTTCTCGGCGGGACGGCTGTTCCGCATCGGTTTCGACGGTGCGATCTACGAGATCCCGGGCGGCTTCGACGGGTAGCAACGCCCGAGCGGGCGGACGGGTCGGCTTAGGGTGGACGGGTGAGCCCACTCGACCTCCACGCCGATCCCATCGACCTCACCGCCGCCCTGGTGGACATCCCGAGCGTCTCGCACGACGAGTCGGCGATCGCCGCCGCCGTCGAGTCGGCGCTGCGGGAGCAGACCACCGGTTTCGAGATCATCCGCAACGGCAACGCCGTACTCGCCCGGACCGATCGGGGACTGCCGAGCCGGGTGATGCTCGCCGGTCACCTCGACACGGTGCCGATCGCCGACAACGTGCCCTCGCGGCGTGAGGGCGATGTGCTGCACGGATGCGGAACGGTCGACATGAAGTCGGGCGACGCGGTGTTCCTGCACCTCGCCGCCACCATCGAGAATCTCGCGCACGATCTGACCCTGGTGTTCTACGACTGCGAAGAGATCGCGGCCGTCCACAACGGGCTCGGACGGATCGAACGCGAGATCCCCGAGTGGCTGCGCGCGGACGTGGCGATCCTCGGCGAGCCGACGGGAGGCCTCATCGAGGCGGGATGTCAGGGCACGTTGCGGGTGACGCTGACCACCCGCGGCACCCGCGCACACTCCGCGAGATCGTGGCTGGGCGACAACGCGATCCACCGCTTCGCCCCGGTTCTGCAGCGGCTGTCGGACTACACCGCGCGGTCGGTGGACATCGACGGCTGCGTGTACCGGGAGGGGTTGTCCGCCGTGCGGATCGCAGGCGGCGTCGCAGGCAACGTGGTGCCCGACGCGGCGGAGATGGACGTGAACTTCCGCTTCGCCCCCGACCGCAGCGCCGAGCAGGCGATCGACCACGTGCGGGAGGTCTTCGACGGGATCGAGCTGGGTTTCGAGGTCACGGACCTGTCGCCGGGAGCCCTGCCCGGGTTGAGCGACCCGGCGGCTGCGGCCCTGATCGAGGCGGCGGGTGGCGAGTTCCGCGCCAAGTACGGGTGGACCGACGTCTCGCGGTTCTCCGCGCTCGGCATCCCGGCCGTGAACTACGGTCCCGGCGACCCGAACTTCGCCCACAAGCGGGACGAGCACGTGCCCGTGCAGCAGATCACCGACGTGACGACGGTGCTGCGCGCCTATCTGAGCGCCCCGTGACTGCCCGGTGCCCCGAACGGGCCACCCGCTAGCCTGGGGCGCATGGCACCCGAGAAGAACACTCACGGCCGGAAGTCCTCGTCCGTGAAGCACCGGGGTCCGGTGCAGTTGAGGCGCGCCCGCAAGGACGACACCACCACCACCGACGAGCGGTTGCTCGACGAGCGGGGCTCGACCGACTGGGTGCACACCGACCCCTGGCGGGTACTGCGGATCCAGAGCGAGTTCATCGAGGGGTTCGGTGCCCTGGCCGAGGTGCCGCGCGCGGTCACCGTCTTCGGTTCCGCTCGCACACCGGACGGCCACCCGGAGTACGAAGCGGCTCGGGCGCTGGGTGCGCGCCTGGCCGAGGCGGGTTACGCCGTCATGACCGGCGGCGGCCCCGGCGTCATGGAGGCGGCCAACCGCGGTGCCAGCGAATCGGGTGGTTACTCCATCGGCCTCGGTATCGAGCTACCGTTCGAGGAGGGCCTCAACGAGTGGGTCGACCTCGGCATCAACTTTCGCTACTTCTTCGCGCGCAAGACGATGTTCGTGAAGTACTCGCAGGCGTTCATCTGCCTGCCCGGCGGGTTCGGGACGCTCGACGAGCTGTTCGAGGCGCTGACTCTGGTGCAGACGCGCAAGGTCACGAGATTCCCGATCGTCCTGTTCGGCACCGAGTACTGGTCCGGGCTGGTGGACTGGTTGCGGGGAACTCTCCAGCGCAGCGGCAAGATCTCGGAAGGTGACGTCAGTCTCTTGCACGTCACGGACAGTGTGGAGGAAGCGGTGCAGATCGTCATACGGTCGCAGCAGGGTGTCGACGAAGCTGCCCTGCTCGGAACGGAGGATCAGTGGTGATGCCGAAAACTGTTCCGACGCAACCATTCTCGGTGTGCGTCTACTGCGCGTCCGGCCCCGTCGACGACCATTTCCTGGAACTCGCGGCCCGGGTCGGCACCGAAATCGGTAAGCGCGGTTGGCAACTCGTGTCCGGCGGCGGCAACGTCTCGATGATGGGCGCGGTGGCCGAGGCCGCCCGCGCGGCAGGGGCGACAACCGTCGGTGTCATCCCGAAAGCTCTGGTGCACAGGGAAGTCGCCGACGTCGACGCCGACGAGCTGGTGGTCACCGACACCATGCGCCAGCGCAAGCAGATCATGGAGGACCGGGCCGACGCGTTCGTGACGCTGCCCGGCGGTATCGGCACGCTCGAGGAGCTGTTCGAAACGTGGACCGCGGGTTATCTCGGCATGCACGAGAAGCCGGTGGTCCTGCTGGATCCGCACGGTCACTACACGGGGCTGCTCGACTGGCTCGACGGGCTGCGGGGCGGCGGTTTCGTGGCGCAGCGCGCCCTCGACAGGCTGCTCGTCCGGTCCGATGTCGGGGAGGCACTGGACGCCTGCGTGTCCTGAGGCGGCGTCCGGTCCGCGTCGTGGCGCACGTTGTTACCGTGCAGTAAGGTGACCTGACTCATACTGCAGGCCTGAGGGGATGTCATGCGTTCTGAAGCTCGTTCGACGATCGGGGTGGTCGACCTCGCGAAGCGGCTGCCGGCCATGATTCCGGAGCTGCCGATCATGGCGAAGGGGGTCCTCGGCCTGATCCGGACCCCCGACGCGAGGGAATCGATCGGCCTCGTCTTCCAGCGCGCCGCCGCAGCGCACCCGCGCCGCACGTTCCTGCGGTTCGAGGGCGAATCGCTGAGCTACCGGAACGCCAACATCCGCGTGAACCGCTACGCCCACGTGCTCGCCGACCTCGGCGTGGCACGCGGGGACGTCGTCGGGATCCTCGGTAAGAACTCGCCCGAGACGCTGCTCATCGCCCTCGCCGCGGTCAAGCTCGGCGCCGCCGCCGGGATGCTGAACCACAACCAGCGCGGAGATGTACTGGCCCACAGCATCTCGCTGCTCGACAGCCGGGTCCTGGTGGTGTCCGAGGCGTGCGGCGAGGCCATGGACTCGCTCGACGAACCGCCCGCCGTGCCCTCGGTGCTGTACTTCGACGACCTCGACCGCCTCGCCGGGAAGGCCGGGGACGACAACCCCGAGGTGTGCGAGCAGATCCAGGCCCGGGAGAAGGCCTTCTACATCTTCACCTCCGGCACCACCGGGCTGCCGAAGGCCAGCCTGATGAGCCACTTCCGCTGGCTCAAGAGCATGTCCGGACTCGGCAACATGGGCGTCCGGCTGCGCGGCAGCGACGTCCTCTACTGCTGCCTGCCGCTCTACCACAACAACGCGCTGACGGTGTCGCTGTCCTCGGTGCTCGGGTCGGGTGCGACGCTCGCACTGGGCAAGCAGTTCTCGGCGTCCAAGTTCTGGGCCGACGTCGAACTGAACCGGGCCACCGCGTTCACCTACATCGGCGAGCTGTGCCGGTACCTGCTGAACCAGCCCGAGAAGCCCGGCGACCGCGACAATTCCATCCGGCTGATGGTCGGGAACGGTCTCCGTCCGGAGATCTGGTCCGAGTTCACCACCCGGTTCGGGATCTCCCGGGTCGCCGAGTTCTACGGCGCCAGCGAGTGCAACATCGCGTTCGTCAACGCCCTCAACGTCGACCGGACGGCGGGCATCTGCCCCCTGCCGCACGCGGTGGTCGAGTACGACGAGGACAGCGGATCGCCGCGGCGGCACTCCGACGGCAAGCTGCGGAAGGTCCGCACCGGCGACGTCGGACTGCTGCTGTCGAAGGTGACGGACCGGGCGCCGTTCGACGGATACACCGATGAAGAGGCCACCGACAAGAAGCTCGTCCGCGACGGCTTCGAGGACGGCGACTGCTGGTTCGACACCGGCGACCTCGTGCGCCGCCAGGGCTGGTCGCACGTGGCGTTCGTGGACCGGCTCGGCGACACGTTCCGCTGGAAGGGGGAGAACGTCGCGACCACCGAGGTCGAGGGCGCACTCCTCGCGCATCCCGCGGTCGAGCACGCCGTCGTCTACGGCGTCGAGATCCCCGGGACCGACGGTCGCGCGGGGATGGCCGCGGTGACGTTGCACGAGAACGAGAAGTTCGACGGCGCCGACGTCGCGGAGTTGCTGTTCCAGCGGCTGCCGTCGTACGCGGTGCCGCTGTTCGTCCGCATCGTCGATTCCCTCGAGCAGACGTCGACGTTCAAGAGCCGCAAGGTGGAACTCCGCAAGGAGGGTTACGACGTCGAGGACACCGACACGTTGCACGTGCTGTCCGGGCGCAGCGACGGCTACAAGCCCTCGTACGACGGGTACGTCGACGAAGTGGCGAAGGGTTCGCTGCCCAAGGGGTGATGCGCCTTCGGCGCCCGTGAGTACTTGTCAACCGCCCGCCGTTAACAAGTACTCACGGGTGGTTTCGATTTCGCTGCGTGCCAATATTGGTGACATGGCCGAGACAGACGTACCGCCCGCGCCCGACCACCCGTCGCCCACGCTGTGCGGGCGCCCCGTGGCGGTCGATCGTGCGCTCGTGATGGCCATCGTGAACCGGACACCCGATTCGTTCTACGACCGCGGTGCCACGTTCACCGATTCCGCCGCCATGTCGGCGGTCGAACGGGCTGTGGACGAGGGTGCCGACCTCGTCGACATCGGGGGTGTGAAGGCCGGACCGGGTGACGTCGTCGACTCCGCGGAAGAGACCCGGCGGGTGGTGCCGTTCGTGGCCGCGATCCGCGAGCGCTACCCGGAGTTGCTCATCAGCGTCGACACCTGGCGCAGCGACGTGGCCCGGCTCGCCGTCGCCGAGGGTGCCGATCTCATCAACGACACGTGGGCCGGCGCCGATCCTGCGCTCGTCGAGGTGGCCGCGGAGACGGGTGCCGGCATCGTCTGCTCACACACCGGGGGAGCGGTTCCGCGGACCCGCCCGTTCCGCGTCCGCTACACCGACGTCGTCGCGGACGTCCTCCGGGAAGTGGTGTCGGCCGCCGAGAACGCGGCCCGGCTGGGTGTGCCCGCCGACTCGATCCTCATCGATCCGACCCACGATTTCGGGAAAAACACCTATCACGGGCTCGAGTTGTTGCGGCGAGTGGAAGATCTTGTAAATACGGGATGGCCAGTGCTCATGGCGCTGAGCAACAAGGACTTCGTCGGGGAGACTCTAGGGGTAGATCTCGTCGAGCGGTTGGAGGGAACATTGGCAGCGACAGCGATGGCCGCCGCAGGAGGCGCCCGTGTCTTCCGTGTCCACGAAGTTGCCCCCACGCGTCGAGTGGTGGACATGGTGGCCGCGATTCAAGGCCGGCGCGCACCGTCCCGCACCGTGCGGGGGCTGGCATGAGTGCCGTGGGGGCCCGGGCGGCCCGCACGATGGTGGCGGAGGAGCGAACCCCACGCAGCTGGGCCGAGGCGAACAGCTGGGACCAGCCGTCGTGGAGCATCGCCGAACTCGAACGGGCCAAGGCTGGGCGCACCGTCTCGGTGGTCCTGCCGGCGCTCAACGAGGAGGAGACCGTCGCCGCGGTGGTGGACACGATCCACCCGTTGCTCGGTGGTCTGGTGGACGAGTTGATCGTGCTCGATTCGGGATCGACGGACCTGACGGCGGAACGCGCACGCGCGGCGGGCGCCACCGTCATCAGCCGGGAGGAGGCGGTGCCCGCGTTCCCGCCCGTGGCGGGCAAGGGCGAGGTGCTGTGGCGTTCCGTCGCCGCGAGCACCGGTGACCTCATCGCCTTCGTCGACTCGGATCTCATCAACCCGGATCCGGCCTTCGTCCCGAAGCTGCTGGGACCGCTGCTGACGGCCGACGGCATCCATCTCGTGAAGGGCTACTACCGCCGTCCGCTCCGCCTCAGCGGCACGGAGGACGCCAACGGAGGTGGCCGGGTGACCGAACTCGTGGCGCGTCCCATGCTGGCCTCGCTCCGGCCGGAGCTGACGTGTGTGCTGCAGCCGCTGGGCGGCGAGTACGCGGGCACCCGGGAGTTGCTGTCGGCGGTTCCGTTCGCCCCCGGCTACGGCGTCGAGATCGGCCTGCTGCTCGACACGTACGACCGTCTCGGACTCGGTGCGATCGGGCAGGTCAATCTGGGGGTGCGCAAGCACCGCAACCGCCCGCTGTCCGAACTCGGGGTGATGAGCAGGCAGATCATCGGGACGATGATGCGGCGCTGCGGGGTGCCCGACTCCGGGGCGGGTCTGACCCAGTTCCTGGTGGACGGCGACTCCTTCGTTCCGACGACGACGGACGTCGCGCTGGCCGACCGCCCGCCGATGAACACGGTGTGCCCCTGACCGCGCGCCCCTGAGGGAGGTTGCTGTCAGACGTCCGTGACAGGATCGGGGCATGGTGACAGCCCTGCTCTATCTGCTCGTCATGGCGTTCGTCGGCGCGATGCTGTTCCTCGCCGCCAGTGCGGTGTTCGGCCGTTCCGAGGAACTCGCGCCCCTGCCGCCCGGCACCACACTCACGGCCCTGCCCGCCGAGGGTGTGACGGGCGCCGACGTGGAGGCGTTGCGATTCCAGCAGACGCTGCGGGGGTACAAGGCCAGCGAGGTCGACTGGGCGCTGTCCCGGCTGGGCCGTGAAATCGATTCGCTGCGTGAGCAGTTGGCGGCGGTCGAAGCCGCGTCCGAACGGCCGGGGGATGCCTCGTGACAGCCCCCGAGGACCGGGTGCGGTGCGAGTGGGCGGTCGACACGGACGGGTCCCGGCTGTACCGGGACTACCACGACCTCGAGTGGGGTCGTCCGCTGCACGGCCGCGACGAGTTGTACGAGAGGCTGTGCCTCGAAGCGTTCCAGTCGGGACTCTCGTGGATCACGATTCTCCGCAAGCGCGAGGCCTTCCGGGCCGCGTTCGCCGGGTTCGATCCGGAGGCGGTGGCCCGGTACACGGAACGCGACGTGGCGCGCCTGCTCGAGGACGCGTCGATCGTGCGGAACCGGGCCAAGATCGAGGCGTCGGTGAGCAATGCGCGGGCCCTCCTGGAGTTGTCGGACACCGACCTCGACACCCTGCTGTGGTCGTTCGCCCCGCCGCCGCGCCCGAGCCGCCTCGCCACCGTGAACGACGTCCCGGCCGTCACACCGGAGTCCACCGCGATGGCGAAGGAATTGAAGCGCCGAGGGTTCAAATTTGTGGGCCCTACCACTGCTTATGCACTCATGCAGGCCACCGGGATGGTGGACGACCACGTGGCCGCCTGCTGGGTCCCGCTCACTGCCTGAACTGCCGGTGGACCTGCCTATTTGTGACTCAGGTTCCCGGTACTCGTGTCCATAGGGAAGAATGGATGTCACAAGCCTCGCCGAGTGTTGGCGGGGTGCCAAAATTTGTCGAGGCGCAAGCAGGCAGCGCAGATCTGGAGGGAGCAGAGGATGGCGGCCATGAAGCCCCGGACCGGGGACGGTCCCCTCGAAGCAACCAAAGAGGGACGAGGAATCGTCATGCGGGTTCCGCTCGAGGGTGGTGGACGTCTGGTTGTCGAGCTCACCCCGGAGGAAGCTGCCGCACTCGGTGAAGAGCTCAAGGGCGTCACCAGTTAGTCGAGTGCGGAGAGAACCTCACAGGGCAGGCCCCGTCGCCGTTCTCGGTGCGGGGCCTGTTCCGTGTCCGGAACGGGGAGGCGAACGTTCGTGCTGGCCGATGTGACCGACCTGTTGGCGTGCCCGCAGTGCCGGTCCCGTGTGGAACTCGACGACGGCGCGATCCTGTGCGACCAGGGGCATGCCTTCGATGTGGCGCGTCAGGGCTACGTGAGTCTGATGACCGGCGCCGGTGGCAAGTTCGACGGCGACAGCCCCGAAATGATCGCCGCACGTGCGGACTTCCTCGGCGGCGGCAGCTTCGACCCGCTGATGGACGCCGTCGCCGACGCGGTGGTGGCGGGCACCGGGCCCGGCGACGATCCCCGGATCCTCGAGATCGGCGCGGGCACAGGCCACTACCTGGCGCGCGTCCTCGACGCCGTCCCGACCGGCCGGGGAATCGGGCTCGACGTGTCCAAGTATGCGGCGCGGCGCATCGCCAAGGCTCACCCACGCGCCGGCGCAGTGGTTGCCGACGTGTGGCAACACCTTCCGGTGCGGGATCACGTGCTCAGCCACGTCCTGTGCGTGTTCGCGCCGCGCAACGCCGACGAAGCGCACCGGGTGCTCGCCGAGCGCGGCTCCCTGGTGGTCCTCACCCCCACGGAGCGGCACCTGGGGGAGCTCGTGGACCTGCTCGGCATGGTCCGGGTGGACGACCGGAAGGTCGAGCGGCTCGGGGCCGCGATGTCCGGGCGGTTCGAGCGTACCGACCACATGGCCGTGGAGTACCCGATGTCGTTGTCGCACCTCGACGTGGCCCGGCTCGTCGGGATGGGGCCGTCGGCGCGGCACCTCACCCCCGACCGGCTCGCATCCTCGATCGCGGCGCTGCCGCAGGAATATCCGGTGACGGCGTCGGTGACGGTATCCACCTACGCCCGGCTCTGAGCCCCTCGGTCAGCGCCGGGACAACGCGTCCTGGTAGACGTCGAGCGTCTGCTGTGCGATGGCCGCCCAGGAGAACTCGGCGATCGCCCGCGCCCGCCCGGCCTTGCCCATCGCCTGGGCAGTGCCGGCGTCGGCGGCGATTGCGTTGACCGACTCGGCCAGCGCCTGTTCGAACGCCTCGGGCTCGTACGAGTTGTAGTGCACCAGACGGCCGGTGACCCCGTCCTCCACCACCTCGGGGATACCGCCGACGTCGGACGCCACGACCGCGGTCTCGCAGGCCATGGCCTCGAGGTTCACGATCCCCAGCGGCTCGTACACGGACGGGCACACGAAGACGGTTGCGGCCGACAGGATCTCCCGCACCTGGTCGGTGGGGAGCATTTCCCGCACCCAGAACACGTTGCCCCGGTGCGCCGCGAGCGCGGCCACGGCCTGCTCGGTCTCGGCGGCGATCTCCGGGGTGTCGGGGGCCCCCGCGCACAGCACCAACTGGATCTCGGGCGCGAAGTGGTGTGCTGCGGCGATCAGATGACCGACGCCCTTCTGCCGCGTGATACGGCCCACGAACGCCACCATCGGTTGGTCCGGGTCGACGCCGATCTTGGCGAGGGCGGAGTCCCGCGGACCTGCGGGCCCCGCGTGCCAGACCGACGTGTCGATCCCGTTGCGCACCACGTGGACCCGGTGCGGGTCGACGAACGGGTACGCGTCGAGGACGTCGAGTCGCATCCCGGCGCTCACGGCGATCACCGCGTCGGCGTGCTCGACGGCGTTGCGCTCGGACCACGAGGAGATGCGGTAGCCGCCGCCCAGCTGCTCCGCCTTCCACGGCCTCCGTGGCTCGAGGGAGTGGGCGGTGAGGATGTGGGGCACGTCGTACAACGCGGACGCCAGATGGCCCGCCAGGCCGGTGTACCAGGTGTGGGAGTGCACGACGTCGGCACCGGTCGCGGCGTCGGCCATGCGCAATTCGGCAGACAGCGTCGCGAGTGCCGGATTGGCCCCGGCCAACACGGGATCGGGGGTGTGCACGACCGCTCCGACGCGCGGAGCCCCCATACAGTGCACGTCCACCTCACACAGCTGCTTCAACTGAGCAACCAGTTCGGTGACGTGTACACCCGCACCGCCATAGATCTCCGGTGGGTATTCCTTGGTCATCATCGCCACCCGCACCGGCCTAACGTAACCGTCCGGGACGCTTCGGGCCACCGCTCTCGGACACATTCAGGTATCGGAGAAACGGTGACTCGGCGCTTCGCTGGCGGGGGGAGTGGCCGCCCGATAGGTTGACAGGGTGAGGAGCCAGCCACATGTGCTTGGAATCGTGCTCGCCGGCGGCGAGGGCAAACGTCTCTATCCGCTCACCGCGGATCGGGCGAAGCCCGCTGTGCCTTTCGGAGGCGCCTACCGGTTGATCGATTTCGTGCTCAGCAATTTGGTCAATGCGGGATACCTCCGCCTGTGTGTTCTGACGCAGTACAAGTCGCACTCGTTGGACCGCCACATCTCTCAGACGTGGCGACTGTCCGGATTCGCGGGTGAATACATCACTCCCGTTCCCGCGCAGCAACGTCTGGGCCCGCGCTGGTACACCGGTAGTGCGGACGCGATCCTGCAGTCGCTGAACCTCGTCTACGACGAGGATCCCGAGTACATCGTCGTGTTCGGTGCCGACCACGTGTACCGGATGGACCCGGAGCAGATGGTGCAGCACCACATCGAGTCGGGTGCCGGGGTGACGGTGGCCGGGATCCGGGTGCCGCGCAGCGAGGCGTTCGCGTTCGGCTGTATCGACAGCGACGAGTCGGGTCGCATCGTCCAGTTCCTCGAGAAGCCGGCGCATCCGCCGGGCACCCCGGACGACCCCAACATGACGTTCGCGTCGATGGGTAACTACGTGTTCACCACCAAGGTGCTGGTCGACGCGATCCGGGCCGACTCCGAGAACTCCGATTCCGACCACGACATGGGCGGCGACATCATCCCCGCGCTCGTCGAGGCGGGCGAGGCGTCCGTGTACGACTTCAAGGACAACATCGTTCCCGGCGCCACCGACCGCGACCGGGGCTACTGGCGCGACGTGGGAACGCTCGACGCGTTCTACGACGCCCACATGGACCTCGTGTCGGTCCACCCGATCTTCAACCTCTACAACCGTCGGTGGCCGATCCGCGGGGAGACGGAGAACCTCGCGCCCGCCAAGTTCGTGCAGGGCGGCCTCGCGCAGGAGTCCGTGGTCGGGGCTGGGTGCATTCTGTCGGCGGCCACGGTGCGCAACTCCGTGCTCAGCTCCAACGTGATGGTCGACAGCGGCGCGACGGTGGAAGGCAGCGTCCTCATGCCCGGTGTGCGCATCGGCAAGGGCGCCGTGGTACGCCGCGCCATCCTCGACAAGAACGTGGTCGTCGGCGACGGCGAAATCATCGGCGTCGACCTCGAGCGCGACAAGCAACGCTTCGCCGTCAGCAACGGCGGCGTCGTCGCCATCGGCAAGGGCGTCTGGATCTAGCGGGAGGGCCCCGGAACGGGGCTCTCAGAGCTTGGACGCGCAGAGCAGTCCGTCGCCGATCGGCAGGAACACGCGGATCAGCTGGTCGTCCTCGGCGAGTGCCTTCGCGGCCTCGCGGACGGCGACGGTCGCCGCGTCACGCTGGCTCGGGTCGACGACCCGCCCCCCGTGCAGGGCGTTGTGCAGCACGATCGCGCCGCCCGGACGCAGCAGGCGAACCCCTTCGCGGACGTAGTGCGGGTGATCGACCGGTGCGCTGTCGACGAACACCAGGTCGTACGCCCCGTCGGCGAGCCGCGGCAGGACGTCGAGTGCCCGGCCGTTGATCAGCCGGGTCCGGGCCGGTGCGATGTCGTTGGTCCGGAACGACAGCTTGGCGGCCCGCTGGTGCTCGGGTTCACTGTCGATGGTGGTGAGGACGCCGTCCTCGCGCATGCCCCGGAGCAGCCACAAACTGCTCACGCCCGCGCCGGTTCCGACCTCGACGACCGTCTTGGCGTCCAGCATGCGGGCAAACAGGGCTAGAGCAGCACCGACCGCGGGAGGCACCGGTCCGGCACCGAGGTCGTCCGCCCGCTCCCTGGCCGCACCGAGGGCCTCGTCTTCACGGACAGCCCCTTCTGCGTGGGTGAGTATCCGTTCGGCGTTTGTCTGCACGCACATGAGGCTATCGGGGTCTCGTCATCGCCGCTGCGAGGCGCGCTCGACGACAATGCCGCGACCTGCTCGGCCGCGATTCTCAGGAATACCTCAGCTTGCTCACACCGCACACATATCGCGGTGGGAAAGAGTATGTCCAACGCCAGATCCGAAGACCGCCCGGCGGGGAGATCACGACGACGGAGGAAAGTCCGAGAATCCGGGAACAAATCCCGGGCCTCGGGAGTTGACGCCTATACCACGTCCAGTGATCTGCGGTCCTGAGTAGGAGGATCCACTTAACTCGATGAGCAACCACACGATGGCTCCAGACGAGAGAAACACCGACGAGCAGCTGTCGGACGCCGAGCTGACGGGTACGGCTGTGTTCGATGCCACAGGCGAGAAGTCCGCCATGCCGTCCTGGGACGAACTCGTCCGCGAGCACGGCGACCGAGTCTACCGACTGGCCTACCGGCTGTCGGGCGACGCGCAGGACGCCGAGGACCTCACTCAGGACACGTTCATCCGCGTGTTCCGTTCGCTGTCCGACTACCAGCCCGGCACGTTCGAGGGCTGGCTGCACCGCATCACCACCAACCTCTTCCTCGACATGGTCCGCCGTCGTAACCGCATCCGCATGGAAGCGCTCCCGGAGGACTACGATCGTGTCCCGGCCGACGGGCCGAACCCCGAGGAGATCTACCACGACGCCCGCCTGGACGCGGATCTGCAGGCAGCGCTCGATTCGTTGGCCCCGGAGTTTCGCGCCGCGGTCGTGCTGTGTGACATCGAAGGACTGTCCTACGAGGAGATCGGTGCCACACTGGGTGTCAAGCTCGGAACCGTGCGTAGCCGCATCCACCGCGGCAGGCAGGCTCTGCGCGAGCATCTGGCTGTGAACGGAAAGGTTGACTCCGATCAGATCGGCGTCGGGTAGTTACCAGGAGGGACGAATGACGCAGGGGCGTGTACCTCGCCAGTTTGGCTCCACCGAACACCTGGCGAGTGAGGCGATCGCCGCCTACGTCGACGGTGAACTCCGCATGTCCGCTTATCTGCGCGCCGCCCACCACCTGTCGATCTGCCCCGAGTGCGCGTTCGAGGTGGACTCCCAGCAGCAGGCACGGCGTGCCCTGCGCCGCAGCGGCGATGTCGCCATGCCGTCCGGTCTCCTGGGTCTGCTGAGCCAGATCCCCAGTTGCAACCAGGGCGATCCCGCCGACAAGTCCCCGTTCGACTCCCACTCCCCGGATTCGCCGATCACGAGCGCGTACTCGATCACGAGCCGGATCTGGTCCCGGCGCCGGCGCCGTTGAGCGCATCCGGACCGACGACGGCGGTGTCCACGCTCAGCGAGGCATCGGTGATACTGGGGCGCGTGACTGACGCACACGAGGGGGACACGACAGCGTGACGGCGGATTACAAGACTCCGGGTTCCGATACGACGGCACCCGACGGTCCCGTGGCGGACGAGTCGGGCACGCTCCGCCCGGCGGACGCCCCACGGCTCGATCCGAGGCCCGTCTACCGGCCGCAGATCGACGCAGCGTCCAGCCGCGCGTTCGGCCGTCCGGGTGGCGTCACCGGTTCCTTCGCCCCGTCGGATGCCCGGCGTGAGAGCGAACCCTCGGTGAAGGTCGGTGCCCCCGACCCCCTGCTGGCGGAGGCGTTCGGCCGGCCGGACGGCGAGGTCGACACCATTCAGCGTGATCCCCACCGCAAGCCCGGGACCCCGGCGGGCGAGGCACCGCCCGCCGACCCCTGGCGTAATCCCGACGCGGGCGTCGAGCTCGGCTCCCCGGCGTTGCACGCCGAAGAACATTCGCGCCCGCCCGCTCCCGCGCTCAGCGCCCGCGAGGTCCTGTTCGGCGGCAAGGTGGCACCGAAGGCGCTCGTCGCGCTCGGCGGAGTCGCGCTCGCGATCGGTCTGGTCGGCGGCCTCCTCGCCGCCGTGATCACCGCCGATCGCAGCTCGCTCACCAGCCAGAGCGTCACCCTCGTCCAGGGTGGCGGCGAGGAAGACCTCGGCCAGTCGCCCGTCGCGCAGGTCGCGGACGCCGTCCTGCCCGCCGTCGTGTCCATCCAGGTGGCGGTCGGCGATCAGGGCAGCACCGGTTCCGGTGTCGTCATCGACGGCGCCGGCTACATCGTCACCAACAATCACGTCATCTCCGCCGCGGCCACCGCCCCCGACGGCGGCAAGATCCAGGTGATCTTCTCGGACGGGACCAAGGCCGAGGCCCAGATCGTCGGTCGCGACATCAAGACCGACCTGGCCGTGCTCAAGGTTTCCGCCGACAATCTGACGGTCGCGGAACTCGGCAAGTCCGGCGACGTGCAGGTGGGTGAGGACGTCGTCGCAGTCGGATCGCCCCTCGGGCTCAGCAAGACCGTCACCCGCGGAATCGTCAGTGCCCTGCATCGTCCGATGCGACTGTCCGGCGAGGGCTCCGACACGAACGCCGTCATCGACGCCGTCCAGACCGACGCCGCCATCAACCACGGCAACTCGGGCGGCGCGCTCGTCGACGACACCGGCCGGGTCATCGGCATCAACACCGCAATGCTCAGTGAGTCCGGCGGCTCGGTGGGTCTCGGCTTCGCGATTCCCATCGACGACGTCACGACGGTCGCTCAGACCCTCATCCGGGACGGCCGGATGCACCACCCGGACATCGGCGTCAACGCCCGCACCGTCGTCAACGACAACACCAGCGGCGCCCAGGTGGCCAATGTCCGCACGGACAGCCCGGCCGCGCGGGCCGGGATCGTCGAGAACGATGTGATCGTCAAGGTCGGCGACCGCACGGTCACGAGCGCCGACGAACTGGTCGTCGCCGTCAACCTGCAGAAGATCGGCGAACCCGTCCGGGTTCAGCTGATCCGCGAGGGCCGACTCGTCGATGTCGACGTGACCCCGGCCTCCGACTGACTCGAGAGGTTGCTGTGAGATCGCTCCGTCACCTGGGCACACACCCTCACCGCACAGTAGGCTGACCACGTGTTCGGCAACATTGGTTGGGGCGAGTTCATGGTCCTCCTCGTCGCGGCTCTGGTCATCTTGGGACCCGAGCGGCTTCCGGGTGCGGTCAGCTGGGTAACGAAATCACTGAGGCAGGTCCGTGAGTACGCGAGCGGCGCCAGCCAGCAACTCAAGGACGAGCTCGGTCCGGAGTTCGAGGATCTGCGCAAGCCGCTGTCGGACCTCAATCAGCTGCGCGGCATGACACCGCGCGCGGTCATCACCAAACACCTGCTCGACGGTGACGATTCGATTCTCACCGGCAACTTCGACAAGCCGAGTTCGGTGTCGTTCGACAAGTCGGGAACGAAGGCCGTCAGCGCCGATCCGTCGACACCCACTCCTGCGCAGAACAAGCCGCTCGCGGCAGGCGAGCGCCCCCCGATCGACCTCGACGCAACGTAGGCGCTGCGCGCACGTGCGCCTTTCCGGTTGTTCCAGCAACCAGAAAGGCGCACGGGCCCGGAGGGCCTACAGGTGGCGGGTGGTGTCGATCCCCAGCGACATTCCGGCGAGTCCACGCTTGCGGACGGCCAGCTTGTCGGCGATGTCGCGGAGTGCTGTCGCGGCCGGCGAATCCGGGTGGCCGAGGACGATGGGAACACCGCCGTCGCCACCTTCACGGACCGCCTGCTCGAGCGGGATCTGCCCCAGCAGCGGCACCTTCGCGCCCACGGCCTTCGTGAGTCGGTCGGCGACGGCCTGCCCGCCGCCGGACCCGAAGATGTCCATCCGGCTGCCGTCGGGCATGTCCATCCAGGACATGTTCTCGACGACTCCGACGATGCGCTGACGGGTCTGCAGTGCGATGGCGCCTGCGCGCTCGGCCACCTCGGCGGCCGCCTGCTGCGGGGTCGTGACGACGAGGATTTCCGCACCGGGGATCAGCTGTGCGACGGAGATGGCGACGTCGCCGGTGCCGGGCGGCAGATCGAGCAGCAGAACGTCCAGGTCGCCCCAGAAGACGTCGGCGAGGAACTGCTGCAGCGCGCGGTGCAGCATCGGACCACGCCACACGACCGGGGTGTTGCCCTGGGTGAACTGGGCGATGGAGATCATCTTCACGTCGTGCGCGACGGGCGGCATGATCATGCGTTCCACCTGCGTGGGCTTGGCGTCGGTGCCGAGCATGCGGGGAACGGAGTGCCCGTAGATGTCGGCGTCGAGCACGCCCACCGACAGTCCGCGGGCGGCGAGTGCGGCGGCCAGGTTGACGGTGACGCTGGACTTGCCGACGCCGCCCTTGCCGGACGCGACCGCGTAGACGCGGGTCAGCGAGCCGGGCTGGGCGAACGGGATGACGGGCTCGGCCGAGTCTCCGCGCAGCGACTTACGGAGTTCGGTGCGCTGCTCGTCGCTCATCACGTCGAGTTCGACGCGGATCGCACCGACACCGGGAACGTCCGCCACGGCCTTGGTGACCCGGTCGCTGATCTCGGTCCGCATCGGACAGCCCGCGGTGGTCAGGTAGATCGCGATGTCGACGCTGTCGTCGGCCGCGATGTCGACGCTCTTGACCATCCCGAGTTCGGTGATCGGTTTCCGGATCTCGGGATCCTGGACGCGCGCCAGGGCGCTACGTACAGCGGACTCGCTCAGGACTGGCATGACTCAATGGTAAGGATGTGCGCTCAGTGGATGCGCGGCAGGTCCGCGGCCGCCGGGATGATTCCGCTGGAGTAGCCGGCGGACCATGCGAGCACGTTGGCCACATAGGCGGCGGAGTTGTTGTAGCGGTGCACGGCCTTGGCGGCCTGAATCGGATCCTTGACGTTCAATCCGCCGTCGCACAGGTACTTTCCGGTGGTCAGCGCGGAGTCGAAGAGGTTCTGCGGATCGGCGACGCCGTCGCCGTTTCCGTCGCCCGCGTAACGATTCCACGTCTCGGGGAGGAACTGGGTGGGTCCGACGGCGCGGTCGTAGTTGGCGTCGCCGTCCAGCTTGCCACCGTCGGTGTCGCGGATCACTGCGTTGCCGCCGAGGGTGCCGTCGAGGACGGGGCCGAGGACGGGCTTGAGCATGTTGCCCTTGTCGTCCGCCTTGCCGTCGTAGGCGTGGGTGGACTCGACGCGGCCGATTCCGGCGATGAGCGTCCAGTACATGCCGCAACCCGGCTGTTCGACCGCGAGGATGCGCTCGGCGTTCTGGTAGGCCGCGACGCTGATGGCCGGGATGCCGAGCGCGCCCTGGGCGATGCTCGCCGGAAGGGGAGGGGTGGCCTGGACGGGTGCGAGTGCCGGCGCAGCGGGCGCCTCCGCGGCCGCCGGTGCGGCTTCGGCGGCGGTGTCGGCCACGGGGGTGACGGCTTCCGCGGCCTCGGGTGCGGTGTCGGTCGCCTCCTGGGCGACGTCGGCGACCTCCGACGAGGAGCTCGTGGAAAGGAAAGGGACCTTGGGTGCGGCGCCGGCCGTGTTGGCTGCGGTGATCAGTCCGATGGGGACGAGTCCGGTAAGCGCGATGACCGAATTGCGGCGGATATGGGAATCCGTCTTCTTGTTGTGCCGACCCACTCGATTGCCTCCTGCGACCCCCGTCTTGGGGTGTTCCGTTCAACTGACCGGATCGAGGCTACCTGATTCGATATGTTTCCGTTATCCAACCGTGATCAAACGGGCTTGTATCGCACGGTTCCGTTACTCCGAAGGCACGTGAGCGAGGGTAACCAACACGGCAAGGTCACGCCAGGAAGTGGACTGCCGGGGCGTCGGAGGGATCGGGCCGGTCGCTGCGTCAGGATCCGGACACCGGAACACTCCGCCGCGCGCCCTGCAAGCAGAGCGCGCGGCGGAGGAGGGTGTGATTACCGGGGAACGGCGTCGGCCGGAGGGGCGTCCGGGGCGGGCTCGACCGGGGCGGGTGTGGCGGATGCCGGAGCGCCGGGGTCGGCGGGCGGACAGAAGATCAGACAGGGCAGTTGCGGCAGCGGCGGGAGTCCGGGAATCGGCGGGGCCGGCGTGGGCGTCGGGGGAGTGGCCGCACCGTCCGTGGACGGCTGCGGGGTGGTCGCGAGATCACGCGGGAGGTCCGCTTCGGCCGCGGCGGCGTCGGCGAGCCGTCCGGGCGAGGGCGAGGCCGACTCCGACAGCTGGCTCGGCGTCGGCGTTCCACCGTTCCTGTAGGCGTTCGACCAGGTGATGACGTTGGCCGCATACGCAGCAGAGTTGTTGTACCGCAGGACCGCGCGGGTCTCCTGGAGCGGATCGCGGAGGTCGAGACCGCCTGAGCAGAGGTACCGGGCGGCCGCCAGCGTCGCGTCGAACACGTTGTTGGGATCGGCCACGCCGTCCGCGTTGCCGTCGGAGGCGTACTTGGCCCACGTGGACGGAATGAACTGCATCGGCCCGACGGCGCGATCGTGCCCGGGGTCGCCGTCCGTGGCGCCGCGGTCGGTGTCTCGGATGACCTCGTTGCCCGCCAGCCGGCCGTCGAGAACGGGGCCCAGGATCGGGGTGAGTGTGGTGCCGACAGAGTCGGTCCGGCCGCCGCCGGCATGACCCGATTCGATGCGGCCGATCCCGGCCAGCAGATGCCACGGCAGACCGCACTTCGGGGACTCCGCCATCATTTCGAGTTCCGCGGACCGGTACGCGTTGAGCACGATCTCCGGGATGCCCAGCGCGCTCAGGATCACCGGTGCGGCGATGAGCCCGGTGCCGGACGGCGACGTCGGAGATGTGGGATTTGTCACCGCGGGCAGCGGCGCGGGCGCGGGCGGCGGGGGAGCGGCCCTCTGGGACCGCGCGATCCGGGGTGTCGGCGCCACGATTCCCGACGGCGGGAAGTACGCGGCCTGGGGCGTGGTTCCCGGCGTGATCGAAGCTGCTCCGAGCGTCGTCGCCCCGCCGGTGGACGAGACGGCACTGGTGCCGACGGATGCGCCGCTGACAGCAGAACCGCCGGTCGAGGACCCGAGGGTGGCAACTGCGCCCACTGTCAGGGCAGTCACCGTCAACAGTCCACGTATCCGCACTCGATCACCCCCTGCGGTGCTCTTCCTTTTCGCACACCGCATACATCCGAGAAGATGTGACTGACGTTACATATACGTGATCGACCCTGCCGGAGTTTGCGGGGATTCGCCGAGCCTCATTTGCGCCGGGTACGGGTCTCTTCCTCGTCGCCCAGCAGCGACTTGATCTCGTCGAGTTCGCGCCGCAGGTAGTCGCGGGTGGCGACCTCACCGATCGCGATGCGCAGAGCCGCCAGTTCCCGTGCGAGGAACTCGGTGTCCGCCTTCGTCTGCTCGGCGCGCGAGCGGTCCTCCTCGAGGGAGACGCGGTCGCGGTTCTCCTGGCGGTTCTGCGCCAAGAGGATCAGCGGCGCCGCGTAGGCGGCCTGGGTGGAGAACGCCAGGTTGAGCAGGATGAACGGGTACGGGTCCCACTGCAATCGGACGGCGAAGACGTTGATGATGATCCAGACGATCACGACCACCGTCTGGATCATCAGGTAGCGGCCCGTGCCGAGGAACCGGGCGAAGTTCTCGCTGGCCCGGCCGACGGCCTCCACGTCGTACGTGACGCGGAAGCGGCGGGTGCCCCGCGGGGTGTCGAGGCGCTGTCGGTCGGACAGGCTCCGGGCGGCTGCGCTGGCTGATTTCTCGCTCATCCGTCGATCTCCTCTTCACGCCAGTCCTCGGGGAGGAGGTGGTCCAGGACATCGTCGACGGTGACCGCACCGATCAGGTGGTCCTCGTCGTCGACCACCGGCCCGCACACCAGGTTGTAGGTGGCGAAGTAGCGGGTCACCGACGTCAGGGAATCCTCGGGTGCCAGCCGTGGCATGTCGGTGTCGAGCAGTCCGCCGACCAGGCTCGCGGGCGGCTCGCGCAGCAGTTTCTGCAGGTGCACGCATCCCAGGTAGCGGCCGGTCGGCGTCGCGGTCGGTGGGCGGACGACGAACACCATGCTCGCGAGGGCGGGGGTGACGTCCGAGATCCGGGCGCGGGCCAGGGCCTCGGCGACCGTCGTCGACGCGGTGAGGACCACCGGCTCCGGAGTCATCAGACCACCCGCGGTGTCGGGGGAGTGCTCGAGCAGTCGGCGGACCGGCTCGGAGTCCTGCGGATCCATCAACTGCAGCAGCGATTCGGCCTCGGTCTCGGGAAGCTCACCGAGGAGGTCGGCGGCGTCGTCGGGGTCCATGGCTTCGAGGACGTCGGCTGCCCGCTCGACCTCGAGGTGCATGAGCAGGTCCGTCTGGTCGTCGGAGGGCAGTTCCTGGACGACGTCGGCGAGGCGTTCGTCGTCGAGTGCGAGGGCGAGTTCGTGGCGGCGTTTCTCCGGCAGGAGCCGCATCGCATTCGCGACGTCGGCCGCGCGCATGCCCTCGAACTGCGTGAGCAGCGCCGAGACGCCCTGGCCGGGCATCGCCAGGTCGGTCTGCGTGAGGCCCTGGACGTGCTGCCACTCGACGACGTGCATGGCGGCGCGGCGACCGAGTCGGCCGCGGTGCCCGCGCACCGCGACCTTCGACACCACCCAGTCCCGGGTGCGGGTCTGCTCGATGCCCAGATCGACGACGATGATGTCGGCGTCCCGCAGCTCCTCGAGTTCCGGGTCGTCCACGCGCACGTGGGAATCCGCCACCTGGGCGAGTGCGAGCACCTCGCCGGGCCGCTGCTGGAATCGGCGCAGACTGACGTTGCCGGTGGTGAGTGTCACCGAGCTCGGTTCGATGGCGGTGACGCGGAGCATCGGGACGAAGATGCGTTTGCGCGTGAACAATTCGATGACAAGTCCGAGGACGCGCGGCTGCTGCCGGCCGACGCGCGCGGTGATCACCACGTCCCGGACGCGGCCGATCGACTCCCCATCGGGGCCGAGCACCACCAGGCCGGCCAGCCTGGCTGCAAAAACCTTGTTCGCAGCTGCCATGATTGCCAGGCTAGATCCTTGTACAGAAATACAGGGAATCGAACACCTGCGAAAGTGGAGGATCGTCCGTCATGAGTTCCGTCTACAGGCCACGGCGATCGGTGCTCGCCGTTCCGGGCAGCAGCCGCAAGATGATCGACAAGGCGAAGGGGCTGCCCGCGGACGAGATCTTCCTCGACCTCGAGGACGCGGTGGCACCGCTCGCCAAGCAGGAAGCGCGCGGCACCATCGCCGAGGCGCTCGCCGAAGACGGGTGGGGCGACCAGATCAAGGTGGTGCGGGTCAACGACTGGACCACCGAGTGGACGTACGCCGACGTCGTCGAGGTCGTGGGACGCGCGGGCGCCCACCTCGACGCGATCCTGCTGCCGAAAGTGCCGGACGCCAGCCATGTTCAGGCCCTCGACCTGCTGCTGACCCAGATAGAGAAGGCCAGCGGGCTCGAGGTCGGCCGGATCGGCATCGAGCCGCAGATCGAGAATGCGATCGGGCTCACCAACATCGACGCCATCGCGACGGCCAGCCCCCGCGTGCAGACCCTGGTGTTCGGTCCCGCCGACTTCATGGCGAGCATCAACATGCGCACGCTGGTCGTCGGGGAGCAGCCGGACGGCTACGACCGCGGCGACGCCTACCACCACATCCTGATGACCATCCTGATGGCCGCCCGCGCGCACGGGGTGCAGGCCATCGACGGTCCCTACCTGCAGATCCGCGACGTGGAGGCGTTCCGCCGGTCGGCGCAGCGCACGGCCGCGCTCGGCTTCGACGGCAAGTGGGTTCTGCATCCCACCCAGATCGAGGCGGCGAACGACGTGTTCAGCCCCCGTCAGGACGATTACGACCGGGCCGAACTGATCCTGGACGCCTACGAGTTCCACACCTCCGCGGCCGGCGGGGGTCGCGGTGCCGTGATGCTCGGCGACGAGATGATCGACGAGGCGAGTCGCAAGATGGCGCTCGTGATCTCGGCCAAGGGGCGCGCCGCGGGTATGAAACGGACCACCGAGTTCGTGCGACCCGACGAGAAATAGCCTCAGCAGGCAGAATGGTTCTCACAGGACCGATCCTGAGAGAACCACACGAGGAGACCAGCTGACGATGACGAATCCACTCGGACAGTCCAATGGGGCGCGGCGTGGGGCTCTGCCGGAACCCCCCACGGGCTGGCCCATCGGTTCGTATCCCACCTACGCGGAGGCGCAGCGCGCCGTCGACTACCTTTCCGATCAGGAATTCTCGGTGGAGGACGTCACCATCGTGGGTGTCAACCTCATGCAGGTCGAGCGGGTACTGGGCCGCCTCACCTGGGCGAAAGTGATTGGCGGGGGCATTGTTTCGGGCGCCTGGCTCGGCGTGTTCTTCGGTTTGCTGCTGGGCATCGTCACGGGCGGTTTCCTGGCGCCGCTCGTCGTCGGCATCGTCGGCGGCATCATCTTCGGGCTGATCTCCACGACGATCCCGTACGCGGCGACGCGGGGAACCCGGGACTTCGCGTCGACGATGCAACTGGTCGCCGGGCGGTACGACGTGCTGTGCGAGCCGAAGTCGGCGGAGAAGGCCAGGGACATGCTGGCCAAGCTGGCGCTCTGATCGGCGCTCTCGCCTCGGCCTGCGGGTTGCGGCCGGGTCACGGATTGCGTCCTATTCGCGACGTTCGCGGCGATTTCACCCAGTTCGCCGACGATGTCGGATAGGTTTACGGCGCAATGCGTGGGCCCAGGCCCTCGCCGAAACCGTGACCTGTCGGTGGAGTGCGCGTTCCGGCAGGAACAAATGTGCGGGCCCGCGTGCCCAGCCGTACCGCGACTGGATCCGTGAGGGGCCGCTCGAGGAGGCGGCTGTGCTGCATCGCACCAAGCCCGGACGCTCGCTGAAGTGGGGACTGATCGGTGCGGCCACCGTCCTCACCATTCCCCTGCTGGCTGGGTGCGGGTCGTCCGAAGAGGGCATCGTCCTCAGCTTCTACACGGCTGCCGACGGCGCCGAACAATATGCGGAGGCCGCGGCCAACTGCACGGCCGCGGCCGGCGGCCGGTACACCGTGGAGCAGCGCACGCTGCCGAAGGGCGCGGACGATCAGCGGCTCCAGCTGGCCCGCCGGCTCACCGGAAACGACACGTCGCTCGACATCATGACACTCGACGTGGTGTGGACCGCCGAGTTCGCCGAGGCCGGCTGGGCGGTGCCGCTCCCACCCGGCATCGCGGCGGAGGTCAGCGAGGGCACGCTCGAAGGCCCCCTCGAATCCGCGAAGTGGCAGGACCAGCTGTACGCCGCGCCGCTGAACACCAACACCCAGTTGCTCTGGTACCGCAAGGACCTCATGCCGGACGGGCAGCCGCCGCAGACGTGGGATCAGATGATCGACATCGCGGAGGGCCTCGCGGCGGAGGGCCGGCCCAGTTGGATCGGGGTGCAGGGCAAGCAGTACGAGGGCCTGATGGTGTGGTTCAACACCCTGCTCGCGAGCGCGGGCGGGTCCGTCGTCGCCGAGGACGGGACCACCGTGACGGTTGCCGACGGCGACGCCGCGCTGAAGGCGCTCGAGGTCATGAAGCGGGTGGCCACCGCGGAGGGTGCCGACCCGTCGGTTTCCCAGGGCGACGAGGCGTCGTCCCGGCTGGGGATGGAGAGCGGAAAGGCTGCGTTCGAGGTCAATTGGCCGTTCGTGCTGCCGGGCATGATCGAGAACGCGGAGAAGGGGGACCTGCCGTTCATCGACGAGAAGGGCAACCCGACGTCCGTGGACACGGGCAACACGGTGCTCACCGTCGACGGTCAGCAGAACTTCCTTCCGGCGCCGTACCCGTCGGTGATCCCCGGGCGACCGGCCGAGGTGACGATCGGCGGGTTCAACATCGCGGTCGCGAAGACCAGCCAGCACCCGGACCTGGCGTTCGAGGCGGTGTCGTGCCTGCGGAACGAGGAGAACCAGCGCAACAACGCCGTCAACGGTGGTGTGCCGCCGACGTTGGCGAGCCTGTACGACGACCCGGCGTTCCAGGAGGCGTACCCCGCGTGGCGTGAGGTGCGGGAGAGTCTCGAGACGGCATCCGTCCGCCCGGTGTCACCGGCGTACCAGAGCATTTCGACCCTGATCACCGACACGCTGAACCCGGTCGGTGACATCGACCCGCCGCGTACCGTCGACGAACTCGCCGAACAGGTACGCAAGGCGGTCAACTCGGAAGGGCTGATCCCGTGACGACCGAAACCGTGCAGGCGGACCGGGCCGAAGAGCCGAAAGTCGCGTCGAAGAAGCAGATCTCGGAAGGGAAGAAGGCCGAACGCCGACTGGGTTTGTGGTTGGTGGCTCCCGCCGCGATCCTCATGGTCGCGGTCACGGCCTACCCCGTCGTCTACGCGGTGTGGCTGAGCCTGCAGCGTTACGACCTCCGCTTCCCCGACGACCGCAAATTCGTGGGCCTCGCGAACTACGTATCGGTGCTGTCGGACGCGTACTGGTGGCAGGCCTTCGCGGTGACGGTGGGCATCACGGTCGTGTCGGTGGTCATCGAGTTCGTCCTGGGCCTGATCCTGGCGCTCGTGATGCACCGGACGCTGGTCGGGAAGGGCATCGTGCGGACGGTGGTGCTGATCCCGTACGGCATCGTCACCGTGGCCGCCGCGTACAGCTGGTACTACGCGTGGACCCCGGGCACCGGGTATCTCGCCAACCTGCTGCCCGACGGCAGCGCCCCGCTGACACAGCAGATTCCGTCGCTGGCGATCATCGTGCTCGCCGAGGTGTGGAAGACGACGCCGTTCATGGCGCTGCTGCTGCTCGCCGGACTGGCCCTCGTTCCCGACGACCTCCTCAAGGCCGCGCAGGTCGACGGCGCCGGGGCGTGGACGCGGCTGGTGCGGATCATCCTGCCGCTGATGAAACCCGCGATCCTCGTGGCGCTGTTGTTCCGCACCCTCGACGCGTTCCGGATCTTCGACAACATCTACGTCCTCACCAAGGGCGCCAACGACACCGGATCATTGTCGATCCTCGGCTACGACAACCTGTTCAAGGCGTTCAACCTCGGTATCGGCTCGGCGATCAGCGTCCTGATCTTCCTCTGCGTCGCACTGCTCGCGTTCGTGTTCATCAAGCTGTTCGGCGCCTCGGCTCCCGGGTCCGACACGGAAGGAAACCGATAGCCATGGCCGTCGTCGACACACCTCGCCGCAAGATCAGCTGGTCCGTGGTCAACCTGCTCGTCCTGCTCTACGCACTGGTCCCGGTGCTGTGGATCGCCAGCCTGTCGTTCAAACCCGCGGGAACGATCAAGGACGGCAAGTTCATTCCGCAGAAGTGGACGCTCGACAATTACCGCGGGATCTTCCAGACCAACGCGTTCACCAGTGCGCTGATCAACTCCATCGGCATCGGTCTCATCTCCACCGTGATCGCCGTCGTCATCGGCACCATGGCCGCCTACGCCATCGCCCGGCTGGACTTCCCGGGTAAGAAGCTCCTGGTCGGTGTGGCCCTGCTGATCGCGATGTTCCCCCAGATCTCCCTCGTGAGCCCGCTGTTCGACATCGAGCGCAGACTCGGGCTGTTCGACACCTGGGCCGGTCTGATCCTCCCCTACATCACATTCGCGCTCCCGCTGGCCATCTACACGTTGTCCGCCTTCTTCAAGGAGATCCCCTGGGAGCTCGAGAAGGCGGCCAAGATGGACGGCGCCACACCGGCGCAGGCATTCCGGAAGGTCGTGGCACCGCTCGCAGCACCGGGCATCGTCACCGCCGCGATCCTGGTCTTCATCTTCTGCTGGAACGACCTGTTGTTCGCGATCTCGCTGACCTCGACGGAACGGTCCATCACCGCGCCCGCCGCGATCGCGAACTTCACCGGCGCCTCCCAGTTCGAGGAGCCGACGGGCTCGATCGCCGCGGCCGCAATGGTGATCACGATCCCGATCATCATCTTCGTGCTGTTCTTCCAACGACGCATCGTGGCCGGTCTGACCTCCGGCGCAGTGAAGGGCTGAGACCTGCTTGCAGGGTCGAAACTATGAAGGAGTTTCTGTGGCCGAAATCGTGCTCGACAAGGTGACGAAGCTGTACCCGGACGGCGCCAAGGCGGTGAGCGACGTCGACATCACGATCGCCGACGGCGAATTCATCATTCTGGTCGGACCGTCCGGTTGCGGAAAGTCGACCACTCTCAACATGATCGCCGGGCTGGAGGACATCTCGTCAGGTGAACTGCGCATCGCGGGGGAGCGGGTCAACGAGAAGGCGCCGAAGGACCGCGACATCGCGATGGTGTTCCAGTCGTACGCGCTGTACCCGCACATGACGGTGCGGCAGAACATCGCCTTCCCTCTCACCCTGGCGAAGATGTCGAAATCGGACATCGCGGCGAAGGTGGACAACGCCGCCAAGATCCTCGACCTCACCCAGCACCTCGATCGCAAACCGGCCAATCTGTCGGGCGGACAGCGGCAGCGGGTCGCGATGGGCCGGGCGATCGTCCGCAGCCCCAAGGCGTTCCTGATGGACGAGCCGCTGTCGAACCTCGACGCCAAACTCCGCGTCCAGATGCGCACCGAGATCGCCCGGCTGCAACAGCGACTCGGCACCACCACGGTGTACGTCACGCACGACCAGACCGAGGCGATGACCCTCGGCGATCGGGTGGTGGTGCTGCGGGGCGGCGTGGTTCAGCAGATCGGGGCGCCGCAGGATCTGTACGACCACCCGAACAACCTGTTCGTCGCCGGGTTCATCGGTTCGCCGTCGATGAACTTCTTCCCGGGGCAGCTCACCGCCGACGGGGTGTCGACGCCGCTCGGCGAGTTCACACTGCCCCCGGAGACACACGACAAGATCGGGTCGTCGAACACAGCGAAGGACGTCGTCGTCGGGATCCGGCCCGAACACTTCGAGGACGTGGGGCTCGTCGACGAGGGACAGCGAGCGGCCGGTGCCACGTTCACGGCCAACGTCGAGGTGCTCGAGTCGATGGGTTCGGACAAGTACGCCTACTTCACGGCCGAGGGACCACAGGTGACCTCCCGGGAACTCGAGGAGCTCGCCGCCGACTCGGGGACCGCGGTCGCAGGCGGCGGGCAGCTGGTCGCCCGGTTGTCGACCGAATCGTCCGCGGCGCACGACAGGCCGGTGGAACTGTGGTTCGACCGGGCGAAGATCGCCCTGTTCGATCAGGACTCGGGAGCCAACCTCACCCTCTGACCGGAGCGCTCACCCGAACCTCTGGTGTTCGCTC
>NZ_LTCZ01000091.1:0-8443 GCF_001583455.1 Rhodococcus sp. LB1
AATTACATGACCGCTGACAGGAGCACGTGGAGCATGTGCCCACCTCCGCCTGTGTACACCACCACTCCCCCGCGCCGGATCCCGCTGGCGTAGTGCGGACCGGCTTTCAGGTGTGGGCGAACTCCCGCGGACCGGCCTCCAGGCCGTCGATGTCGTAAGAAGGGAAGGTGCTCACTCGGCGCGGCGCCGGCGGGGTTTGCGGATATCGGTGCGCGCGCCCTGCCCCGGTCTGTTGTTCGCCCACTCGACGATTTCCGAGCGCTTCCACAGCGGGGTGCGGCCGATCTTCTCCACCGGCGCCGGCGCTTGTCCCCGAGAGACGTACCCACGGAACGTCGAGACCGAAAGTTCGGTACCGGTTTCCTCCTTGATCAGGTCGATGACCTGATCGGTGGTCAGTCGATGCGGGTTGGCCATCTGGTGAGGGTCCTTCCTGTTCATCGCCCGTCGACGATGCGGGTGGTAGTCCGGTTGCTGCCCGGCGGTCGGCCCGGCAGACGGGCTGCGATACGACGCCAGGCGGTGCGGGACTTTCCCCGCCATGACTCTACAACGGCGTGCTGTAATGCCCACGCACGCGTTCGGGGGTCCGGTAGCCGTTTCTTCGACCGGTTCCCGCTCGTGGGGGCGATGTTTCGTCGTCGCTACTACAGGGGTGTGGCCCGGCATCGGGGGGTGATGTCGGGCCACAGGGGGTGTTCTGGAAACAAAATTGGGGGGATGTTCACCAGAACGCCCATCAGTCTAGTGACCGCCCGGGACGATCGCGTCACGGGGTCCGGCGGACCCGATCGGCTCGCTTCCCGAGGGGCCCGATCTCCCGGACGAGGAGATGGCAGGCATCTCGCGGCCCAAGTTCACGCCGGACTGCACCTTCGCGTGGCTGTGGCCTCGATAGGCGAGCGCGTACGAACGCCGGTCGAGATGATCGAGTGAAACATTCCTGCAATATTTGCTGCCGTCGATGTCGAGTCGAGCCAGGAGCCGGTCGATTTCGGATCCGAATGGCCCCGACGACGGTTTGCTTCGACCAGCGCGCCATACCTGGGTTGCGCCTACATTTTGTCCGGTGTTGGGGGTCATTCATTCCCTGCAGTCCGCGGCGGGGCCGCGATCAGGAATAGGTCGCCGGCTTCTGCCTGGATCCGGGTGCAGCACATCGGGTCACGGGTTCCTCACGCAATGACCACCGCCAGGCAGTAGGAATGCAGCGGATGGGTCAGGCCTGGTCGGCGGCGGTGACGGCCGCTGCGGGGCACCAGTGCGTGACCTCGAGACTTCCCAACTTGTTGCCGGTGGGGATGGTGAAGGTGCACGATGCGAGCCATTCGCCGCGGGAGGTACGTGCCCAGGCATGGAGCAACCCGGGGACTTGGACGTCGAGGTCGAGTCCCTCTGCGCGGACTCGAAGGGGAAGGTCGTTCGCGGCGCGGCCGCCGTGGTGAGCCATTGCGGCAGAGACGTCGATGGTCACGGGCCGCGGTGGGCGCACTTCTCGCCACGGTTTCGGGTCGTATACGGCTCTCCATCGTTCGAACACATATTCGACTCTAGTGTTACCCTTGGTCACGCCGCCAGCGGTCGGCGAGGGAAGCGCCGACCGCTGGCGTCGCCCTACGTCGGCGCCTACGTGAATGGCGCGATCTCATCCGAGGCCGGCCGTCTGGGCCGGTCAGAGCAGTAAGGAGTCCATTGATGGCATTGCCCGTTCTGACGCCCGAGCAGCGCGCTGAAGCATTGGAGAAGGCCGCTGTGGCCCGGAAGGCGCGCGGGGAGCTCCTCGCCGCGGTCAAGTCCGGTGAGCTCACGGTTTCCGATGTGCTCGCGAAGGCGGAAACCGACGAGGTTGCGAAGAAGACCAAGGTTTCGGCTCTGGTGAAGGCGCTTCCCGGTGTCGGTCCGGTGAAGGCGGCGCAGATCCTCGAGGATCTGTCGATCGCTGAGACCCGGAGGGTCGGCGGTCTTGGAACGAATCAGCGTCACGCGCTTCTGGGCATCATCGCCTGACTTGCTCGTGGTGGTCGGCCGCGGACGCCTGTGTTTCGGCGCTTTTGTCGGTGGGGCGATCTACTGTGACGATCGCGACGAGCAACAGGTCGCCACTCACTACCCAGACCGGTGACTCGTTCCCGGTCCTGATCTGCGGGGTTCCGCAGATTGGTGTGTGGCGGCCTGTTGCTCTTTGCTCTCAGCGGCGGATGGTGCGAGCCGAAGATCGACCTGCTGTCCCTGGCACCTACTCGGCCGCGCCTGACAAACCTGATCGGTAATGGCGGACCCTTCGGACACTTCCGGGGCCGATCCGCTGCGTGCGGGTCTATCTCAGCGGTTGCTGCGCCCATTCCCGGATGAGCCGGTCTGCCAGGCGGTACACCGCCACCTCGTCCGGAATCCCGACCCCTTCGCCACGATCCGGGAGCGGCTGATCGACACTCGCGCCAGCGATCGAACCATCAACGATGTCGGCACAGCACAGAGCCTCGCCTTGGTGAAGATTTCGGCGTGACCGGCGAGCCGGGCGGCCGCGGGTCAGGCCTTGGCTGCTGCAGCGGCACTCTGCGCCGCGAGCTTCGCGACGCCGGCCGCGTACATCCGCCTCCCGACGAACAGTGCCACGATCGCCGGCAGGTACACCAGCGGGGCCAGTTGCAGTGCACCGAGCAGGCCACGATGGTCCGCGAGGATGCCGATGACGAACGGTCCGGTGGCCAGTCCCAGGATGTTGTTGGCGACGGTGAGGCTGCCGAGTGCGGAGGCCCGCACCGACTGGTGCGTCAGGCTGGCCACCATCGCCGCGGTGGGACCGGAGGAACCGGCGGAGAAGAAGGCGCCGATGCCGATCAGGGTCAGCTGCGCCGCACCGGTCTCCAATTGCAGTCCGATGCCGAGGGCGGCCAGCGAGATGACGCAGAACGCGATGGCGCTGGACCACTTCCCGGCCGGGTTGCGGCGGCTGACACGGTCGGTGATCATGCCGCACACCACCATGCCGGTGCCGATCAGCAGCACGAAGACCGAGGCGATCACGCCGGCCTTGTCCGGAGCCATGCCGTAGTAGCGGTTGAAGAAGCTGGGGGTCCAGGCGAGCAGCACGGCGGAGGTGAAAATCTGCAGTCCGCCGCCGAGGTACGCGCACCAGACGGCAGGGTTGGTGAACAGCGTCGAGACCGGGACCCGGATTGGGCGGCTGTCGGAGCGAGCGACCGGCGCGGCGTCCTGGTCGACCGCGTGCGCGGCCAGCCGGCGTTCGGTGACCACGGCCCGGAACATGGCGACGAGGATCAGGCCGAGCACCGCCATCGCCGCGAACGACCACCGCCAGCTCAGGTGCACAGCGATGACTCCGCCGAGTGAGACGCCGACGACCGAACCGAACGAGCCGCCGGCCATGAACGCACCGCTGAGAGTGGAGTGGACGCGGGGCGCGAAGACGCTGAGCATCACCGCGATACCGACGCTGCCGTAGGCGGCCTCGCCGACCCCGACGAGGAAGCGGGCGGCGAGCAGCTGCTCGTAGTTGGCCGCCACCGCGCAGAACAGGGTGGCGATGCTCCAGAGCACCGCCATCAGGATCAGCGACCGCACCCGGCCCCAACGGTCGGCGAGCAGCGACAGCGGGAAGGTGAGCAGGCCGACCATCAGGGCGACGATGCTCGTGAGCGAGGCCAGCTGGGAATCGGACAGGGCCCATTCGGCTTTCAGGAACGGGAAGACTGCGCTGAGCACCTGGCGGGACATGTAGTCGGACAGCAGCAAGGCGAAGGTGAGCGCGAACACGAGCCACGGGTAGATCCGGCGGCGGGTCGCGGGTCGCTCGGCGGCGGTCCCGGTGAACTGGGGGTCGACGGCGGGTTCGGCCGGCTGATCGGTGGTGGTGGACAGTCCCATTGGGGCTCCTGGGGGGCGACTGGACCGAAGTGGGGGGTGATGGTGCGGACGTCGGGGATCAGGGGGCAATGCGCGGCGCGGCGATCTGGCGACGTTCGTGAGCGTCGAGTTCCTCCTCGAGGATGGGGACGCCGAGGTTGCAGGCATGGATACCCAGGACGCTGACCATCTGCAGAACGGTGAGGATCTCCTCGCGGGAGACACCGAGTTCGAGGGCCATCCGGATGTGCCGTCGCACGCCAGGTGCGTACATGTGGGTCGCGGCGGCGTCGATCGCGATGCTGAGGAGTTCGACGAACTCGGGAGTGAAGACCCCGCGTCGGACCGGGGTGGCGTTCATCGCCATGAATTGCTCGGTCCACTCCGGATCCCAGTCAGACAGGGTGTTCCACAGGGGGTTCCAGTTGCCGTCACGACGCATGGCGTCGAGGGTCGGCGTGGGGATCGGGTCGGGATTCGTCGGCACGCGGCACTCGTTTCACAGAGAAGGGGCAAATGGGGTGCGATGCAGGCTGTCCTTCACAGCGGATGTGGTGCGCATCACGTTAGCTCCGGCGCGCTCCGGGTAATTAACCCTCCGGGACGTCATTCTGTACATTTCGGGACAGCTTCCGCGTGAACGGACCGTTCAGGTTCTCGGCGGCCTTGAACCGTTCGTTCACACACCGGCCCGGGCGATCGGTCAGCCCTCCGAGCGCCTGCGCCATTCGCGCGGGCTCATGCCGAACTGTTGATGGAACCAGCGGGAGAAGCTACTGGGTGCGGAGAACGCCAGCATCTCGGAGATCTCGGTGAACGTGTGGCGCCGGCCCGTTACCATGCGCCGGGCGAGTTCGGCGCGGGTCGCGTCGACGACCCCGGTGAAGGTCAGGTTCGACTTGGCCAGGTGTCGGTGTACCGTGCGCCGGTCCACACCGAGGCTCCGGGCTACCTGCTCGACCGAGCAGCGGCCGGTCGGCAGCAGGAGTTCGACGAGTTCACGGACCCGGAGCGTGAGGGTGGGCTCCTCCGGCGCCGCCAGGTCATCGAGAAACTGCTGCGTGTAGTTGCGCAGCAGCGGATCGGAGAGTCGGTTCACCTGATCAAGATCGCTTGTGTAGGTGACGATCCCGGAGTAGTCGCCGCCGAAGGTCAGGGGTGCGTCGAAGATGCGGCGGTGGGTGCTGTCGTCGTCGGGTCGTCCGTGTTCGAAACACACCGACACGGGCTGCCATCGGTTCCCGAGAAGGTAATGCAGCAGTTGGTGGGTCACGGCGGTGGCGAGCTCGACGGACTGGCGAACGGGCATCGGTTCGCCGGGCTCGACGTGGAGCGCGATGGCGGAGAGACCGTCGCGTTCGGTTACCCGGATGTGTAGGGATTCGTTGTAGGTGTGCTGGTAGCGGATCAGCATCCGCAGCGCGCTGCGGGCATCCGGTTCCTCGCGGATGCTCACGCTCAGCGGGCCGAGGGTCGACAGGCGCCGACGTTCAGCGAGCCTGAGGGCGAAGTCCTGGCGACCGGACGCGGCGGCCGAGAGTTCGAGGAGGCGAGCAACGGCGGCGGCCGGCACCCAGCGGTCCTGGATCTCGAGGCCCGCCGGGTCGAGGTCGACGCTGCGCAGTAGCTGGACCGGGTCGATCGACAGCGAGCGTCCCAGCTCGACGTATCCGGTCAGTGCGGCGTAACGCGCCAGGGGCTTCGACACCGTGATTCCTCTCCGGCCCGCTGCGAGACCGGGATGTCCCTAAGAGTTAATAAATATGTCCCGCAAGGGTAAGTGTGTTGGGGGTCTCCTGACTACGGTCTTGTTAGCGAAGTCACAGAGAGAACGGCAAGGACCGGCAGCGCGACAGGCCTTCTAACCCTCCCTCACATTCGTTCGCCCCACCGAGAAATGGAGTCTCACAATGTATTTCCACGACGACGCGCTAGTCCCCGAGAACCAGGAGAAGCTGGTCATCACCGCCGCTCCGTACGGGCCGGAGTGGGAGCCGGACGAAAGGCGGTGGACTGCTACGAAGCCGGCGCGACGGTCCTGCACATCCACGTGCGCGAACTCGACGGAAAGGGCTCCAAGCGGCTCTCGAAGTTCAACGAGCTCCTCGCCGGGCTGCGCGAGGCGGTGCCGGAGATGATCCTGCAGGTCGGCGGCTCCATTTCGTTCGCGCCCGAAGGTGAGGGCGCCGATGCGAAGTGGCTCTCCGACGATACGCGGCACATGCTCGCCGACCTCGACCCCGCACCGGACCAGGTCACGATCGCCATCAACACCAGCCAGATGAACATCATGGAGTTGATGACCGCCGACGACATCGCCGGCACGTCGCTCGCGCGTTCGGAGCTGATGGAGACCTACCGGGAGATGACGGTACCGGCAGGCCCGACGTGGGTCGAGGAGCATCTGCGTCGCCTGCAGGCGGCCGGAATTCAGCCGCACTTCCAGCTGTCGAGCATCCCCCAGCTCGAGACCGTCGAGCGGCTCATCCGCCGCGGTGTGTACACCGGCCCACTAAATCTGACGTGGGTCGGCATCGGCGGCGGCTTCGACGGCCCCAACCCGTACAACATCATGAACTTCATCCAGCGGGTCCCGGACGGTGCGTGCCTGACGCTCGAGACGCTGATGCGGAGCGTGCTGCCGGTCAACGCGATGGCGATCGCGATGGGCCTGCACACCCGCTGCGGCAACGAAGACACCATCTGGGGCCGCAAGGGCGAGAAATTCACCTCTGTCCAGCAGATCCAGCAGTTGGTCCGGATCGCCGGCGAACTCGGCCGCGAGGTTGCCACCGGCAAGGAGGCCCGCGAGATCTACCGGATCGGCGAAACCTACCGCGACGCGGACGAGACCCTCGCCAAGCTGGGCTTCGCGCCGAACCGCAAGCCCGGTCAGGTCGGCTTCACCCGGCACGCCTGACCTGAACCGCTGACCGAAGTCGGGGTCCGACGTGAACGTCGGGCCCCGCCGGTCATTTTTGTGAGAGAACATCTTTGGTAGAGCAATGAACAGCAACGGCTAGCCGACCGTGGTCACGCGCCCGGCCTGCGTGACCACGTCGCCGAGCACTGGCAGATTCTGCTCGCCGATCGACTCGACCAGGTGCGCCTCGTTCCGCCGCTCGAGCACGACAAGCTGAGCCTGGCGGCCCGGATCGCCGCTCTCAACGCGGTCTTCGCCCAGGCCGAGGGGCCGGTGGCCTTCGTGACGCACAGCGCCGGTGTCCTGATCGCCGTGCACCTGCGAACACCACGAGCAGGCCGGAGACCGGAGAACGTACCAAATATCCTGTCAGGCAGTCATTATCGAAGTGGCGATAATCTACCTTATGGCAACTATGCCGCCCCGGCACTGCATCAGATGACCGATCCGGCCCCCACGATTGGTTCCTTGGTGGGTGGCTGCGTTTCCGAGAGAATGCTCGCGATGGCCAACCACATAGTCGGACCATCTGCCTTTGTGCGGTTTACCGGCACGACCAGCTCTCCGCAGCGAGCGTTGGCCAGTAGTGGCACCGGTTACGGAGTCCCTTCGCGCAGGGCACCTCGACAAACTGCGCCGGCGGATGGTCCACGGTGGTCGGCGGCGAGCTGGAAGGCGAAACTCGAACATGCCCCGCTGGCGAGAACCACAGCAAAAGCCAGGACTGTGAACTGATTCAAATTTCGCATTGCGCCACCGGCTTCCCCGGGGTAGATCGGCTATTTATTGCAGGTGCCGGTAGAGCCGGCCGTGGTTGCTGAACCAGGTGACATTCCCATCGGACCCCCGAACGAAGTTGGATCGGGTGCCGGTGGGTTTGAGGTCGGGGCCAAGGTCGAGCCCATAGTCGGTCTTGTAAAGCGCAAGACCGAGATTCGGGACTGTCTGCTCATCCGGCAGGTAGGTGCCATCCGGGGCGTCGCTCATGTTGCCGACGAGCTGGCCGTCTTTGCCGCGGAAGTTGATCACGACGGTCCCCAGGGTGCCCGATTGATCGATGTCGTCAGTGGCATACGCCCCCTCGTAGGGCGCCAACTCGGCCGTGCTCAACTTCTGGGGCGTCGCGGGCAGGTTACTGATTCCGGCGAAGCGGCGAAGCGACCAGTCCTCGGCGAACAGTTCGTTGAGCAGTTTCGCTCCACCCTCGGAATTGGTGAGCACGGTCATGGCGAAGTTGCGGCTGGGCACCATGAAGAACCCGGATCGTTGACCCGCCCAGGTCCCGCCATGTTGGACGATCGTCTCGTTCTCCGCGGAGGGCCGCAGCATCCATGACACTCCCATGCCGGTGAGTTCGACCTGAAGCGTGCCGCCGACGCCTGGATTGGAACGCATGGCGATGAGCGAGTCTTTGCTCATCAACCGATCTCCCTTGGGTGTAGTGCCGTCGCCGAGGTGGAAGCGCGCGTAGCGCACCTGATCCCGCACGCTGGAAATCAACGATCCGGTCGGGTTGCAACTGCGCGAGAAGAACCAGAAACCCGGATTCACAACGGCTTTTCCGTCGTCGACGTTGTGTGAGGCGGCGATACTCCGGCCGATTATCTGGTCCGAGAAGAAGTGGGTGTGACTTAACCCGAATGCACCGATTCG
>NZ_LTCZ01000092.1:0-17944 GCF_001583455.1 Rhodococcus sp. LB1
GGAGTTTTCAGATGCACTCTTAGAAGGGGAGGAACTCCCCCTCCGTCTGGTTCCCCCGTTTTTCTCTTCCCTCCATATATGGGTCTGACTTGCAGGGTTTGTCAGGGGAGCGTGACAGATGTCACTTGGTCGAGGTGGCTCTCTCTTTGCTCCCTCACCCTTATATGGGTGTAACTTGCCGGGTTCTGGTCCTCTATGTGGCAAATACCACTCATACCGTCTTTGCCCTCATCCGTACATGGGTGATACATCGTCGGGTCTGCAACAACGAGTGGCAGACGTCACTCGGAAGTCTCGTTGCTCTTCAGCTGTATATGCCCCTGATTTGTCAGGTTTTGATCCTCTTTGTGACTGATGTCACTTACCCGAGGAACTCTCTCCCCTTGTTCCCTCGGTTGTATATGGGTTCCACTCCGACCCTGGAGGTCGGGCTCCAGCCACAAACGTGACGGAGTTCACTCGGCGGGAGAGCTCCACCTCTTTGCTCCCCAACCTTTATATGCCTTCCACTCGGAGCCCAGAGGTCGGGTTTTACCCCTCAATGTGACGGAGGCCACTCATGGGCCCGTCTTTCTCCTCACTTGTATATGACTGCGATCGGCAGGAAACTGTCCCTGGGTGTGGCGCAGTCCACAGCCGAGGTACTCTCTCTCAGCTGTATATGCCTGTCGTCCGGGCAGGTAGCCGACAGTGTGTGACGTAGTCCACTGCATGCAGAGACGGCCATCCCAGGGTCCTCATATGTAAATAGGCGCGATTCGGAACACAGCCGATCAATCGTGAGCGAGATCACCGGAACGGGTCGTCTTGAGCCGAGATCAAGTACGCGTACGTGGGACACTCTGGATCCATGACGCCACTATGGGTTCCCCTGGTAGTCGCTGCGATCGGCTTAATCACCACGGTGACGGGCGTCGTGGTGACTCAGATCCTCGCCAACCGTCGGGAGCGAGCCTCCTGGAACCGGGATCTACAGCGGGAGCAGGTGCGCTGGACTCGAGAAGATCAACGGCTGACGTTCGAGCAACGTCGGACGGCCTACGTCGAGTTCTACGAGTCGCTTCGGAGAATGATTCATGGGCCTACAATCACGGCCTCGGTCTCAGCGACGAAGGCCCCGAGCTTCCCGAAGGCTGGCAGACCGAAGCAGCCGACGCGTGTCGACGCCTGGAGGTTTACGCGTCACCTGAGGTCTCGGGTGCGGCTATAGAGGCCTATGGCGCCACATGGCGATGGGGCCATGCCACGCGGCACGGCGAGGATGATGAGACGTTCTATGACAACCAGGACGTAGCCGACGAGGCGCAAATCAAACTCCTGCACGCGATCCGGGCCGACCTCCACGTAACCGGAACACTGGACAGGTATTTCTGATAGCAGCAATGCCGAGGTCTTTGGGCCCGGTCACTTCCCTGGATCGTCCAGCGGGATCTCGACCCGCTCGCCCGACTTCGAGACGACTACCGCCCTGCCGTCGTGGATCTCGATACCAGCGATGCCGTGTTCGGTCAGCTTGGCGAACGTCTCGGTCATCGTCTCGACCGATCCGACTGTCTTGACCTGAGCGGCCATCTTCTCCAGCTCGGCCATCTCCAGATGAACCGACAGCTCATCGCGCTTGTCGAACGCCACCCTGACGCCCATCGTACGGAGGTAGACGTTCTGTTGGGTGAGGCCCAACAACTCCCACCAGTCGCGGAACGTCTCGCCGGTCGGCTGCCAGGTCCAGCCAGCGGGCCTGGTCGTGGCCGCTGTGAGTTCCTCTCGGCGCTTGTCGAGTGCCTCGATGTTCGCATCGAGTGCCGCCCGCTGCGGCGTACCCGCCCTGTACGGTCCTCGACCTAGCTGGCTGACGAGGTCGGCCAGGGTGTCATCCAGGTCGGCTAGCTCGGCTGCGTTGTCGTCGCCCGCATCCCAAACCCGTTGCAGTCGTTCAGAATCACCCATCAGACCCAGAACCGCAGACTCGACCATCTCGTCGAGTTCTTCCATCACAACCGAGCCGTTGCCACATGTCGCCTTGTATTGAGCCGACGAGCACCGATACCGGGGTCGACGGCCTTGACCGCCCTTCAGCCGGTAACACGGTCGCCCGCAGACTCCGCAGTAAATGACCCGCAGCAGCAGCGCGTTCGACCGCACAGTCGGCTCCTTGCGGTTCTCACGGCCTGCCAGCTCCACCCCGAGCTGGTCGAACACATGCTTGGTCAGGATCGGTTCGGCTCGCTGCACAGGCGAGCCGTCAGGGCCTCGTAGAACGTCCTCGGCCTCGTACATCTTGCGTCCGCGTGCATCGAGCTGGACCTTTCCGTTCGCGTCTCGCTTGGGCTCCCGCACGGTGGCGTACCCGAGCATCGTCGGCGATGTCATCGACCGCTTTAGCGCGGATGAGTTCCATTCGTGCCCCTTGGGCTCTCGGCCCTGGTGAGCGTTCATGCGGTCCTTGGCGGTCGGCACCTTGCGCTCGTTCAAGTCGTGGGCGATTGCCCGTAGCGGCTCACCAGCCAGGACACGCTCGGCAACCTCGTGGATCACCGGGACGGCTTCGGGATCCGGGAACAACCGCCAACTACCGTCGTCGATCTGACGAGGCAGATACCCCCACGGGAGCTGAGCGCCTCCCGTCCACTTCCCGAGCTGGCGGTTGTGGTGGTACGCGGATGCGATCCGAGAACTGATGGCCTCCAACTCCAGCTCGGCCACCTTCGCCACCAGCAAGGCGATGATGTCCCCGAACGGTGACGTGAGGTCCAGGAACGACTCTGTGGCGCTCACCAGCGACACCGAGTGATTCTGTCCCCAACGGATCAAGTCGGCGAGATCGAGCAACCGCCGAACGATGCGGTCCATCCGGTACACGACGATGACGTCGACCTCGTGAAACCGATTCTCGAGCCAGTCCCCGAGCTGCGGACGCTCGAACGGAGTCGTGAGGCCAGCGGATACGTCCAAGTCCTGGGCGATGCCGACGACCTCGTATCCGCGCTGTTCACACAGCTTGCGGCACTCCTCGAGCTGGCGCTCGGGGGAGGTGGTCGCGTCGGTGACCCGCGACAATCGGACGACAATCAGAGCGCGTGTCGGCTTGTGGAGGCTGGACATGTGTGTAATCTACCAGTGCAGAGTACGCCATCGGCACCATCGCGGCCGCGGCCTTCGGCGCCGTGCTGTATTCGGTCGTCACCGGCGACAGCATCGTGACGGCGTTGACGAACATCATCGACAAAGCGCTGAACACCGCGGTGTGATGAGTTCTGTCGAGAACCTGCGCCGGTCGGAGGCCGGCGGCGTGACGGTCGAGGCTGCCATCGCAATCGCATCGATCGTGGCGGTGGTCGTGCTGTGTGTCGGCGCGATCACCGCGGCGACACTGCACGTCCGGTGCGTCGACTCGGCCCGCGAGGCAGCGCGGCTCGCTGCCCGTGGAGATCGCGAGTCGGCGATTTCCACGGCGGCGAGAGTGGCACCCGACGGCGCCGACGTGTCGGTCCGGACCGAGGGGGAGTTCGTCGTCGCGACCGTGCGGGCGCGCAGTCCACTCCTTCCGCTGGTGAACATCTCCGCGGAGGCGGTGGCGGCTCTCGAACCCACGGTGCCCGGGTGGAGCGGGGGAGGGCGGTGAGTTCGAGGGTCACCGACGATCGCGGTTCCGCGACCGTGACGGCGTGCTGTGCGCTCGCGGCGCTGGTAGTGGTCACGGCGCTGCTGGTGCATGTCGGCTCGGCGGTGTCGGTGCGGCACCGGGCGCAGTCCGCCGCAGATCTGGCCGCCCTCGCCGCGGCCGTCGGGCTGGACCGCGGCACCGACGCGGCGTGTGCCGCGGCCCGGGAGGTCGCGGGGCGAATGCGCACCGAAGTCGTGTCCTGTGAGGTCGACGGCTGGGACGTCGAGGTCGCGGTCACCGCACCGGTGCTTCTGTCCTCGCTGGGTGTCCGGGATGCCCGCGCCGTGGCGAGGGCAGGTCCCGCCGAGTGATGTCGAATCGAGGAGGCGGGCCGGTGACTCGCATCACGCCAGCGTGTGGGAGGTTTCGGCAATTATGACCAGATTCGGAATAATCACCCGCTCAGGAAGTATTGGACGGCATGGATCCTGTGATGCGAGTCTCACTGATGCGAGCTGGTTTTCATCCACACCACTCCCTTTGGCGAGAGAGGGCATTACATGACCACGGCACCACCGAAGCGGACCGAGGCCGAGACGAAGGCGCGGAGGGCGGGCATCGCCTCGTTCATCGGCACCACGATCGAGTGGTACGACTTCTACATCTACGGCACCGCGTCGGCGCTGGTCTTCGGTCAGGTGTTCTTCTCCGACACCCTGCCGGCGGGCATGGGCACTTTGCTCGCGTTCGTCACCCTGTGGGCCGGGTTCCTCGCCCGCCCGATCGGCGGCATCGTCTTCGGCCATCTCGGCGACAAGATCGGTCGAAAGAACACCCTGGTCATCACACTCATGATGATGGGCACCGCCACCGTCGGAATCGGACTCCTGCCCTCCTACGCGCAGATCGGGATATGGGCGCCCGCCGCGCTGGTGTTCCTCCGGGTCGTTCAGGGTGTGGCAGTGGGCGGTGAATGGGGCGGGGCGGTCCTGATAGCCAGTGAGAACGCACCCAAGGGGAAGGGGATTCTGTACTCGGCGTTCGCCCAGCAGGGGTCGCCCGCCGGAAACCTCCTGGCGACGATGGCGTTCTTCCTGCTCTCCGCCATGCCCACCCCGGCGTTCGTGCTCTACGGCTGGCGCATCCCGTTCCTGATCTCCGCGGCCCTGGTGATCGTCGGCATGATCATCCGTCTCAAACTCGAAGAGTCGGACGCGATGAAGACCGTGCTGAAGCGCAAGAAGACCGTCGCACTGCCGATCGGTGAGGTGCTGCGCAAGCATTGGGTCCTCGTCCTCCTCGGTGCGGGCGCGCTGCCCCTGGCCCAGGTGACGTACTTCAAGAACACCTTCGCGTTGTCCTGGGCCACCAGCGAACTCGGCTACGACCGGGGCGCGTTCCTCGGCGCCATCGCCATCGCCCTCGTGGTCCAGTTCATCGTGCAGCCGTTCGGCGCCGTCCTGGTGTCGCGGATCGACATGCGGAAAGCCATGTGCATCATGGTGATTCCCGAGTTCGTCCTGATGCCGGCAATGTTCTTCGCGATCCGGACCGAGGACTTCGCCATTGCCGTGGTCGCGATGTGCCTCGCGACCATTCCGCACTCGATGTTCTACGGCGCCATCGCCGGAGTGCTCGCGCGTGCCTTCCCCGCCAACATTCGCTACACCGGTCTTTCCGCGGCCTACCAGCTGTGTTCGCTGATCGTCGGCGGCGGCACCCCGGTGCTGGCGCAGTGGATGCTCAACACGTCCGGGAACATCGTCGGTGTTGCATTCGTGTCGGCCGGTTATGCCGCCGTCTCCCTGGTCTGCACTCTGTTGTTGCTGAACCGCACCGGATTCGACGCGCGCCGGTTGTCGACCGCGGAGCAATCCGACGCGGACGAACTGCAGCTCGACATCGATGAGGACGATGCGGTGGACACCGCTCCGAGTGCAGGACAGGCCCGTGCGACGGCCCGCAACTGACCGCGCAGGTCATTCCGGAGTGGGTAATGCCTCCTCGGACAGCCGGAGGACTTCCCGCAACGCGGCGTTGTCGTCGTCCGCTCGCCACGCGATCCGCAGTTGCAGGGTGCTGGGACCGCCGACCAGCGGGAGGAACACGACATCCGGGTTGTTCACGTTCTCGGCCACGGAGGAGACGGTCAACGCGCAGCCGACCTCCGCGGACACCAACGCCATCAGCGCCATCGAGTCCGGGGCGCTCTGCACGATCCGGGGCGTGAAACCGGCGTCGTGGGCCGCCCTCTGCAGGGAGTCACGCAGCGCCGATCCGGGATCGGCGGGCAGCGTCACCCAGGGCTCGGTTGCCAGTTCCTCGATGCGAACGCCGTCCCTGCCTGCGAGCGGGTGGTCGGTGGGCAGGGCCACCACGAAGTCCTCGTTGAGGATGACGCGGGACGCGATGCCCGGCGGGGTGAAGATCCACCGGACCAGACCGATATCGAGGGTTCCGTCGAGGAGCTTGTTCAGCGCTTCGCTGGCGAAAGCGGAACTGTCCAGAACGAATTCGATCCCCGGGTGGGTGTGCCGGACTAGTTTCGCCCACCGCCCGATGAGCAGGTGGGACGAGACTCCGGCGAAGCCGATACGCACCCGGCCGACCTGTCCGCGCCCGGCCGCGGCGACGGCGATCTCCGCGAGCCGGCACGCGTCCAGGATCTCGCGCGCCGGGCCGAGCAGTGCCTCACCGGCGGAGGTCAACCGGACGTTCCGCGTGTTTCTTTCGAAAAGAGTTGCTCCGAGCTGCTTTTCCAGTTGCCGAATCGTTCGGCTCAGCGGCGGCTGGGCCGAGTGCAGGCGCTGTGCGGCGCGGCCGAAGTGCAACTCCTCGGCGACCGCGAGAAAGGCAGTGATCTGAGAAATCTCCACGGGAGAACTATTGCAGTTCCGGCAACAGATTTGTCAACACTATTGAGTCAAACGGCGGTAATCCGGTGGGGAAGGTCCCGAGGCGACCTCCCGTCGTTCCGGAGAAGGGCATGGCGATGAGCAAAGTGGTCAGCATGGCGGAAGCCATAGGAACGTACGTCGAAGACGGCATGACCGTGTGCCTCGAGGGCTTCTCGCATCTCATCTCGTTCGCGGCTGCGCACGAGATCATCCGGCAGCAGCGGCAGAACCTCACGCTGTGCCGGATGACTCCCGACATCGTGTCGGATCAACTCGTGGCCGCCGGTTGTGTCACCAAACTCGTGGCCTCGTTCTTCGCGAGCGGCTCCGCCGGATCCCTGCACGAGTTGCGACGCCGTATCGAGCACCACGATCCGGTGGCCCTCGAGGTCGAGGAGTACAGCCACTACGGAATGGTCTGCCGCTATCAGGCGGGGGCCGCCCGCCTCCCGTTCTTTCCGCTGCGCTCCTACGCCGGAAGCGACCTTCCGCGGCTCAATCCCCGAATTCGACTCGTGGACGATCCCTACGGCGAGGGCACCGTGTACGTCGTGCCTCCGCTGAACCCGGACGTCACCATCGTTCACGCGCAGCGCGCCGACCGTCACGGCAACGTGCAGATCTGGGGTATCTCCGGGGTCCAGCAGGAAGCGGTGTACGCCGCGGGGAAGGCGATCGTGGTCGTCGAGGAGATCGTCGACGACGAGGTCGTCCGCTCCGACCCCAGCCGCACGCTGATCCCTTCCCACGCGGTCGATGCCGTCGTCGTCTGTCCGCGCGGGGCGCATCCTTCCTACGTCCAGGGCTACTACGACCGGGACTGCGCGTTCTACCGGCGCTGGACCGCGATCAGCAAGGACTCCGCACTCCTGCAGGCGTGGCTGAAGGAGTGGATCCACGGCACCGCGAATCACGACGAGTACCTGGACAAACTCGGCGGCGACTACTGGAACGACCTCGCCGTCGAGCCTCGATTCTCCGAACCAGTCGACTACGGGAGCCGGAAATGACCACAGCACCAGTCGGAGCGATCTCGGCGACCGAGGTCATCGTGTCCGTTGCGGCCCGCGAACTCGCCGGGAAGGGGCGCGTCTTCGCCGGCGTCGGACTCCCGACGCTCGCCGTCGATCTGGCCAAGCGGACCAGCAACCCGGACGTCGAACTGATCTATGAATCGGGAGTGTGCGGCGCCCACCCCGCCGCGATGGCCGAGGGCATCGCCGACTCGGTCGTCGTGTCGGGCGCGGAGTCGGTGGTGTCGATGTCGGCGTTGTTCGGTTACGTGCTGCAGGGCGGCAACGTCGACGTCGGATTTCTCGGCGCGGCCCAGATCGACCGCTACGGGAGCCTCAACACCAGCATCATCGGAGACTGGGACAAGCCGACGGTCCGGTTGCCCGGTGCCGGTGGCGCCGTGGAGATCATGCCCAACGCCGGCGAGATCTTCGTGGTGATGCGGCGACACGACCCGAGCGCCTTCCCCGCGGAACTCGACTTCTGCACGTCGCCGAGTCCCGTCCGGGCCCGGGCGGCAGGTGACGGGATCATGCCTCGCGGCCGAGGGGTGACGAAGGTGTTCACGAACCTCGGGGTGCTGTCGCGGCAGGGTCCGTTCGACGAACTCGAGCTGGTCAGCGTGCACGAGGGGGTCACCGTCGACGACGTGCGAGCGCAGACCGGCTGGGAACTGAAGGTCGCGGACGATCTCACGGTCACCGCCCCGCCGACCGGCGAGGAGATTCACCTGCTCCGCGATGTGATCGACAAGGTTCGGCTGTATCTGCGCTGATCGGGGGACCGTCAGCCGAGCGAGGCCAGTACCGCCGTGAGGACCCGGATCGCGCCGTCCTTGTCGAGGGGATCGTTGCCGTTTCCGCACTTCGGCGAGTACACGCAGGACGGGCACCCCGAGGTGCATTCGCACGATTCGATCGCCTCGCGGGTCGCGTCGAGCCAGCGGGTGAGTTCGGCGTGACCTCGGTCGGCGAATCCTGCGCCGCCTGCGTGACCGTCGTAGACGAACACGGTGGGAAGTCCGGTGTCGGCGTGCAACGCGGTCGACACGCCGCCGATGTCGCCTCGATCGCACACCGCGACGAGAGGCAGGAGCCCGATCGCGGCATGTTCGGCGGCGTGGAGCGAACCGGGCACGCGCTCGGCCGGAACGCCAGCCTGCAGCAGAAGTTCCGGGGTGATCGTGTACATCACCGCGCGGGTGGGGAGGGTCTGCCTCGGCATGTCCAGTTCGACCGCGTCGAGAACCTCGCCCGAAGACAGTCGTCGGAGGTATCCGATCACCTGATGGGTCACCTCGACCTCGACGAGCGCGACCTCGACGTCGCCGAACTGCTTCTGCTCGAGAACCGAGGTGACCGTGATCTCGGTGGTCTCGCGGGCCGAGGTCGTCCAGTCGGGGTCCTCGGCGTGCACGAGGGCGAGTCCCTGGTCGAGATCGAGTTCGTCGACGACGTACGACTCACCCTGATGGATGTGGACGGCGCCGGGATGCGCCGTGGCGGGAGCGCGGCCGGTGTCGACGGTTCCGAGCATGCGTCCGGATTCCGACACGACAATTGCCACCTGGGTTCCGATTCCACCCCGGATATCCACTGCGCCATGAGGATTTGTGCCGGCGGTGACGAACCAGCCGTGGGCCCGCCGGCGGATCAGGCCCTGCTCCGCCAGCTTCGCGAGAACGTCGATTGCCCCGAACGCCTCGGCCTCGGCGTCGGACAGTGGTAGTTCCATTGCCGCGCAGAGCAACTGCGGGCCGAGGACGTAGGGATTGCTCGGGTCCGTGACGGTCGCCTCGACGGGCTTGTCGAGCAGCGCGGACGGGTGGTGGACGAGGTAGGTGTCGAGGGGATCGTCACGCGCGACCAGGACTACGAGCGAACCTTCGCCGCGTCGGCCGGACCGGCCTCCCTGTTGCCAGAACGACGCCACCGTGCCGGGGAACCCGGCGACCACGACGGCGTCGAGGCCGGCGATGTCGACGCCGAGTTCCAGCGCATTCGTCGTCGCCGCCCCCAGAAGCGTGCCGTCGGCGAGCGCGGCCTCGAGCTCACGCCGGTCCTCGGCGAGGTACCCGGCTCGATACGACGCCACTCGCGCCGAGAGTTCGGGATCGATCTCCCCGAGTAGGCGTTTGGTCGCCATCGCGGTCAGCTCCGCGCCCCGGCGGGAGCGCACGAAGGTGAGCGTGCGGGCCCCTTCGACCATCAGGTCGGCCATGATGCGCGCGGCCTCCGAACCGGCGGGCCGTCGAACGGGGCTTCCGTTCTCTCCGGTGACCTCCCGCATGAGCGGGGGCTCCCACAGCGCGACCGTCCGGGGGCCGTGTGGTGAACCGTCTTCCACGACCTCGGCGCAGGGCGCTCCGATCAGCCGCGACGCCGCCGCCCCGGGATCCGCCGTGGTAGCGGACGCGAGGACGAATACGGGTTCGGCGCCGTACCGTGCCGCGATGCGCCGGAGCCGCCGCAGCACGAGCGCGACATTCGAGCCGAAGACGCCACGGTAGGAGTGGCATTCGTCGATCACCACGTAGGCCAGCTTGCGGAAGAAGTGCGCCCATCGCTGATGGGTCCGGAGGAGGGAGATGTGCAGCATGTCGGGGTTCGTGAAGAGCCACCGCGAGTTCTCCCTTGCCCAGTGCCGCACCTCGAGTGGCGTGTCGCCGTCGAACACGCACGGGCACACACCCCGGAGGTCGTCCCCGGCGTCCAGCACTTCCGAGTCGATGAGCGAGGTCACGGCCCGTAGCTGGTCTGCGCCCAGCGCCTTGGTCGGAGAGAGATAGAGGGCGGTCGCCCGCGGATCCGTTGCCAGAGTGGTGAGTACCGGAAGCTGGTAGGCCAGCGACTTGCCCGAGGCGGTGCCGGTCGACACCACGACGTTCGTCCCGTGACGGGCCAGGTCGGCGGCGGCGGCCTGGTGGGTCCAGGGACGGGGGATCCCGTTCTCCTGCATGGCCCGGACGACGCTCGGGTGCGCCCACGTGGGCCATTCCGACAGTCGAGAAGTCCGGGCCGGCATTTCCGCGGCAAAAGTGAGCGGGTTTTCGTCTCGGGGAACTCCCTCGAGGACTCGGTTGAGCAGCGTTCGGCCGTATGTTTCGCCCGTATTTCCACTGTCGTCACGTGGTGAAAACGGTGTGCTCACTGATGTCTCCGGGCTGTCGTAGGGGACGGGCGAGTAGCTTCCACACCGCCACGACCTGCGCATTTGATGATAACGAGTGCCTCTCCGGGGCTGTCGCCCGGGGTGTCGCGACCCCCTCGTGAATCCGCTGTTTCGTGCCTGTTCGCTACAAGATCAACTTTTTGTGTGAATTGTTCGGATTTCGACTGTTGCGTTCGCGGAGTTCATGGTTGACTACAACTGGTCGCAGCTTCTGTGTTCGTAGGCTTGAAAGAGTGAACGTTCGCAGGATCGATGTTGCGAACGCGGTGCTCTGCTTTTCCTGAGGGGGAAATCTAGAAGTACAGCGGTCGGAACCGGCCCGGCGGACTGTATGTGCTGTCCGCCGAATCCGGTGTTAGAAAGAGAAGGAAAAGCATGGCACAGGGCACTGTGAAGTGGTTCAACGCGGAAAAGGGCTTCGGCTTCATCGCACCCGAAGACGGCTCCGCTGACGTCTTCGTTCACTACTCCGAGATCCAGGGCAGCGGCTTCCGCACCCTCGAGGAGAACCAGCGCGTGGAGTTCGAGGTCGGCCAGGGCACCAAGGGCCCCCAGGCTACCGGCGTTCGCGCAGTCTGATTCTGCCGTTCACATTCGTGAACACGTAAATCAGATAGGCGGGGTCCTCGTGGCCGCGTCTGATTCGTCCCCCATCGCCTGAGGCGGTGGGGGACGAGTCGTTTTCACGGCAACGGTGCCGTGGCATAAGGGGGTACTTCAGTGAGCCAGCTCTCCTTCTTCTCCGCGGAGGCGATGCCGCCGGCAGTCACCGATCTGTGCGGTCTTCTCGCTGCGACGGGTCAGGTGGTCACATCGGCCGGGCGTGCGCGCATCTCGATCGTGGTCGACGCGCAGTGGCGGGCGGAGGCGATTGCGGAGTTGATCGCCCAGGCCGGACTCGAGGTCGAGATCACGCGCAGCGACGAGGGCAGCCCGCTGGTCCGCACCGCATCGGTCGTCGATTTGCGGCCTCTCGCGGACCAGTGGACGAGGGGAGCGGTCAAGGCGGTGCCCTCCGGCTGGGTGCCGTCGGGGCGTCAGCTGAGAGTGTGGGCTCTCGCGTCCGGCAGGAGCGAAGCGGAGGGGGAGCGGTTCGTCCTCGGACTCGATCCGCACGCCCCGGATACCCACGCGCCGTTGGCTCAGGCATTGATGAGAGCGGGCATCGCGCCGACGCTGATCGGTACCCGTGGCTCCGGTCCGGGGCTCCGAATCTCGGGTCGGCGTAGGCTCGGCAGACTCGTCGAGAGCATCGGTGAGGCGCCCGGAAATTTGGACGACCGTACCGGTTGGCCCCACGTGTAGAGCCGCGTAGACGGTACTGATCTGCGAGGATGGGTTCCGGGTATGTCACTCTAGTAATAGACGAACCGGGTATAAAAGGGTTTGTCTGCACAACTGTCGAGTGGCAGCGATCGACTTCAGGAAGGCTCGGGCTACAGGTGGCTAAAGGGGACAACGGCAGTGCACAGGGTGCGGCGGGAGCGTCCGGCCAGCCTCGCCGCCTCGTGATCGTCGAGTCGCCGACCAAGGCCCGCAAGATCGCCCCGTACCTCGGAAAGAACTATGTCGTCGAGGCGTCGGTCGGCCACATTCGCGACCTTCCGCGCGGAGCCGCAGACGTCCCGGCCAAGTACAAGGGTGAGTCGTGGGCGCGGCTCGGCGTCAACGTCGACCATGATTTCGAACCGCTCTACGTGGTCAGTCCGGAGAAGAAGTCCAAGGTCACGGAGCTGAAAAGCCTGCTCAAGGACGCCGACGAACTCTTCCTCGCCACCGACCCCGACCGTGAGGGCGAAGCGATCGCCTGGCACCTCCTCGAGACGCTCAAGCCGAAGATCCCGGTTCGCCGGATGGTCTTCCACGAGATCACCGAGCCGGCTATCCGCGCCGCGGCCGAGGACACCCGCGAACTCGACAACGACCTGGTCGACGCGCAGGAGACTCGCCGCATCCTCGACCGTCTGTACGGCTACGAGGTCAGCCCCGTGCTGTGGAAGAAGGTCATGCCGAGGCTGTCGGCTGGCCGCGTGCAGTCCGTCGCCACCCGCGTCATCGTGCAGCGCGAACGCGAGCGGATGGCCTTCCGCTCGGCGTCCTACTGGGACATCTCCGCCACCCTCGATGCCGGCGCCGAGGCCAGCCCCCGCAGTTTCGGGGCGCGTCTGGTGAGCGTCGACGGCTCCCGGGTGGCCACCGGCCGCGACTTCGGCGCGGACGGCCAGCTGAAGACGAGCACCGTCACGGTTCTGGACGAGGCGCGGGCGCAGCGTCTGGCCGAGTCCCTCGCCGGTGTCGATCTGACAGTCTCCTCCGCGGAGAGCAAGCCGTACACCCGCAAGCCGTACGCGCCGTTCATGACGTCGACGCTGCAGCAGGAGGCGGGCCGCAAGCTCCGGTTCACGTCCGAGCGGACAATGCGCATCGCGCAGCGGCTGTACGAGAACGGCTACATCACCTACATGCGTACCGACTCGACGACGCTGTCGTCGTCGGCGATCGCTGCCGCCCGCGCGCAGGCCACCGAGTTGTACGGCGCCGAGTACGTGCACGACACACCGCGCCAGTACACGCGCAAGGTCAAGAACGCGCAGGAGGCGCACGAGGCCATCCGCCCGGCCGGCGACGTGTTCCAGACCCCTGGTCAGCTGCACTCCCGCCTCGACACCGACGAGTTCCGTCTGTACGAGCTGATCTGGCAGCGGACCGTGGCGTCGCAGATGGCCGACGCGCGGGGCACGACGCTGACCCTGCGGATCACGGGAACCGCGGGCACCGGCGAGGAGTGCACCTTCTCCGCGTCGGGCCGCACCATCACGTTCGCCGGATTCCTGAAGGCCTACGTGGAGAGTGTCGACGAGGAGGCCGGCGGCCAGTCCGACGACGCCGAGTCGCGCCTGCCGGTGCTCGTCGAGGGCCAGGCGGTCACCGCCACCAAGCTCGATCCCGACGGCCACACCACCAACCCGCCCGCCCGTTACACCGAGGCGAGCCTGATCAAGACCCTCGAAGAGCTGGGCATCGGCCGCCCGTCCACCTATTCGTCGATCATCAAGACCATTCTCGATCGCGGATACGTCTACAAGCGCGGCAGCGCGCTGGTCCCGTCCTGGGTGGCGTTCGCGGTCATCGGCCTCCTCGAGATGCACTTCGGGCGGTTGGTCGACTTCGACTTCACCGCCGGGATGGAGGACGACCTCGACGCGATCGCCGGTGGCCGGGAACAGCGCGGCAACTGGCTGAGCAGTTTCTACTTCGGCGGCGATCACGGCGCCGAGGGGTCGGTTGCCCGTGAGGGCGGCCTGAAGAAGATGGTCGGCGTCAACCTCGAGGAGATCGACGCTCGCGAGGTCAACTCGATCAGGCTCTTCGACGACGCCGAGGGCCGGGAAGTGCACGTCCGCGTCGGACGGTTCGGTCCGTACCTCGAGCGTATGGTCCAGAACCCGGACGACCCCGACGGCGACCTCATCTCCCAGCGGGCCAACCTGCCCGACGACCTTCCCCCGGACGAGCTGACTCCGGAGTACGCGGAGAAGCTGTTCTCGACCCCGCAGGAGGGTCGCAAGCTGGGCGTCGACCCGCTGACCGGGCACGAGATCGTCGCGAAGGAGGGCCGCTTCGGCCCTTACGTCACCGAGATCCTTCCCGAGCCGGAACCGGAGCCCGAACCGGCAGTGGTGCCGGTGACCGACGAATCGGGCGACGGGACGACCAAGACGAAGACGGCTGCCAAGAAGGCGCCGGCGAAGAAGGCGGCGAAGAAGGCCACCGGTCCGAAGCCGCGGACGGGTTCGCTGCTCAAGTCGATGGACCTGGCGACGGTGACTCTCGACGACGCCCTCAAGCTGCTGTCGCTGCCGCGCGTGGTGGGTGTCGATCCGGAGTCCAAGGAAGAAATCACCGCGCAGAACGGTCGCTACGGCCCGTATCTGAAGAAGGGGACGGATTCGCGGTCCCTCGCCACCGAGGACCAGATGTTCACGGTGACCCTCGACGAGGCTCTGAAGATCTACGCGGAGCCCAAGCGTCGCGGACGTCAGGCCGCCGCCACCCCGCCGCTGCGTGAGCTGGGTGTCGACTCGGTCAGCGAGAAGCCGATGGTGATCAAGGACGGCCGGTTCGGGCCGTACGTGACCGACGGTGAAACCAACGCCAGCCTCCGCAAGGGCGACGAGGTGGAGTCCATCACCGACGCTCGCGCTTCGGAACTGCTGGCGGATCGGCGTGCCCGCGGTCCCGTCAAGAAGAAGGCCGCCGCGAAGAAGGCGCCCGCCAAGAAGGCTGCAAAGAAGACCGCCGCCAAGAAGGCGCCGGCCAAGAAAGCGGCCTCGAAGAAGGCAGCGGACAAGAAGGCGTGAGCCGGTACCTCGGGCCGGTCGGGTTGTCGCACGTGCCGGTTAGGCTGGCGCGGTGACGGTATTCGACCGGTTGGTGGGCCAGGAGGACGTCGAGGCCGAGCTGACGGCCGCGGCGACTGCCGCCCGTCGTGGAGTCGGTGCGATGGGCTCCTCGATGACGCATTCATGGCTGTTCACGGGCCCACCGGGATCGGGTCGATCGGTGGCGGCGCAGTGTTTCGCCGCCGCACTCCAATGCACCAGCGACGGCGTTCCCGGCTGCGGCGTGTGCCACGCCTGCACCACCGCGATGGCCGGTACCCACGGTGACGTCCGGCAGGTCGTCCCCGAGGGCCTGAGCATCAGCGTCAAGGAAATGCGCGCCATCGTGCAGACGGCGGCCCGCCGGCCGAGCACCGGGCGCTGGCAGATCGTGGTCGTCGAGGACGCGGACCGGCTCACCGAGGGTGCGGCCAACGCTCTGCTGAAAGTGGTGGAGGAGCCGCCGGACCGCACCGTGTTCCTGTTGTGTGCGCCCTCCGTCGACCCGCAGGACATCTCCGTGACGCTGCGGTCGCGCTGCCGGCACGTCCATCTCGTGACCCCGTCGGCCGACTCCATCGCCAAGGTCCTGTGCGAGCGGGACGGCCTGGACCCCGCCGACGCGCAACTGGCGGCCTCGATCAGCGGCGGTCACGTCGGGCGAGCCCGGCGTCTGGCGACGGATCTGAACGCCAAGGTGCGTCGCAAGGACGCTCTGGATCTCGCTCTCGCGGCACTGCGGCCCGCCACCGCGTTCGCCGCGGCGGAGGAACTGGTGCGTTCCGCCGACGCGGAGGCGAAGGAGATGAGCGCGGCCAGGGACGAGCAGGAGACCGAGGAGTTGCGCACGGCTCTGGGGGCGGGCGGCACTGGTAAGGGAGCGGCCGGGGCCCTCCGAGGCTCGGCCGGCGTGCTGAAGGATCTCGAGAAGCGCCAGAAGTCCCGGGCCACTCGCACGGGCCGTGACGCACTCGACCGTGCACTGATCGATCTGGCCGGTCTCTACCGCGACGCGCTCGCCGTGGCATGGAAATCGAACGCGGCCGCGAACCACCCGGACATGGCGGATCGCGCGGCCGACCTCGCCTCGCGAACAACCCCGGAAGGCCTTCTGAAGTGCATCGAAGCCGTCCTCGAGTGCCGAGAGGCGATCACCGTCAACGTCAAGCCGCAGTGGGCTGTCGATGCCATGGTGGCCACTCTCGGCGACGCGTTCAGGGAGCCGTTTTCGCATACTCGGCGTTGAGGCGCTAGACTCGCCACCGCCGAAAGGCACCGCTGCCTTAGCTCAGTCGGTAGAGCATTTCACTCGTAATGAAAAGGTCGAGAGTTCGATTCTCTCAGGCAGCTCAGCGGTTCTCTGGCCCTTCCCGATCAGTCGGGAAGGGCCAGAGTCGTCTCCGGGTCCGGACACCTTCGCCGTGTCGGATATGTACAAGAAGTTCGGGATCGTTCACGCGATGCTGGGGCGACTCACTTCTCCGTCCCGGAAGGCACACCATGTCCGCTCGTCAGGCCGCCAGCACGTTCGACGTCAGTGATTTCAGCCCGCGGGACTGGTCTCCGTCCGTCGCCACCGGCGTCACCCCGGCCGACATCGACATGGTGAAGAACTTCTCCGGCGACATCGAGGGCCGGTCGGTCACCAGATTCGTCGGCGGTCTCACCGAGGATCAGAGTGCGGGCGCCTACGCGGCGTGGGAGAGCTTCGAAGGTTCGATCGACGGTGTCGCCGGCTCCTTCGCCTTCGTGCACATGCAGGTGCTGTCGGACAGCACAGTCGAGACGATGGCGCTGCACATCGTGCCGAGCAGCGGTACCGGAGGCTTGGCGGGACTTGCCGGTGCGGGTGGGATTCGCGTCGACGAGGACGGCACCCACCGCCTGTGGCTGGACTACTCGCTTCCCGCCTGACTGTCGGCACCGGAGACCGGAAGAATCGTGAACACTGGACACGTGGACACCCAGAGCGGAACTCCGACGACGCCGGCGGTCGGTCTGCGCGCACTCGGTGCGCCCGCCGCTGTGGCCGCCGGCGCCGTTGTCGCTGCCGCGATCCTCCACTTCCGGGATCCGCATGAGCCCGGTTCGTACGGCTTCTGTCCGGTCTACGCCCTGACCGGGTGGTGGTGCCCGGCCTGTGGTGGGTTGAGGGCGGTGCACGACCTCACCAACCTCGACATCGGCGCGGCTGTGGCCGGCAATGTTCTGATCGTCCCTTTCATCGCGGTGATGGTCTTCGCCTGGATCGGATGGGCACGTCGCCGTTGGCGAGGACGACGCGATCGCACGATCGTGTTCGGTCCGCGAGTGACAGTCGGTGTGCTCATTTTCCTTGCGGCGTTTACCGTCACCAGGAACACATCTTGGGGAAGCTGGCTCGCGCCGGTCTGACACCTGGTCGCCGCGGGCACGAAACAGAGAGTCGGTTCACAGATGGCAATGCAGGTCTTTTCGTTGATCGCGATCCTGGGCGCGCTGATCGTCCTCATTCCGACCGCGCTGCGAGTCTTCGGCAAGAGCGACAACGTGAAGGCGCCGGACGAGACCGAGGAGTGAGTTCGGTGCACTCTCGACAACCCACCGCCGCGCGGTCATGATTTCGATATGAGCGATTCGCTGAAGGACCGGGTGCGCGAGAAGCTGTTGCGCCAGCTGGCCGAGGACGGGGGGCACCCAGTCCAGGAGGCGGAGGGGGACGATCCACGATTGGTTTCCATCGACTCCGACCTCGCGGCTTTGGAGCAGGCCTCGGACGGTGATGTGGTGATCGAGGAGCTGGCTGCCAAGTACTGGGTACCCTGAATCGGCGGTTTCGCGGGCGTTGACCTGGCGATTTGGTGTTCTTGTTTCCCTTCGCGTAACTTATTCCAGGT
>NZ_LTCZ01000093.1:0-14384 GCF_001583455.1 Rhodococcus sp. LB1
CTCGACCGCAAAGCCCTGCCGAAGCCGGAATTCGGCACGCGCACGGTCGGATACCGCGGGCCCACCACACCCGCGGAGGAAGCGGTCGCCACGGCCTTCGCCGCCGTCCTCGGTGTCGACCGCGTGGGGGCCGACGACAGCTTCTTCGATCTCGGTGGAGACTCGCTCAGTGCCACCCGTGCGGTGGGACGCATCAACAGCGCGCTGGACACGAGTCTGGGTGTCGCGGCGTTGTTCGACGCACCCGTGGTGTCCGATCTGGCCGTCCGGATCGACTCGGACGTGATGACGAGTTCGGCCTCCCCGGCGCTCACCGCTACGGCGCGGCCCGAGCGGATTCCCCTATCCCTCGCGCAGCAGCGCATGTGGTTCGTCAACCAGTTCGACACCTCCTCACCGGCCTACAACATCCCGATCGCCCTGCACTTGGACGGGGTAGTGGACCTGGCTGCACTACGAGCGGCACTCGGCGACGTCATGGAACGCCACGAGTCGCTGCGGACCGTGTTTCCCGGTTCCGCCGACGGACCCCGGCAGGTGATCGTCGACTCCACGCTCGCGGCCCCCGACCTCGATCCGGTCCCGGTTGCCGAAGGAGCCCTTCACGACTCGCTCACCGCATTCCTCGGCGTGGGATTCGACGTCACCGAGGACCTTCCGATCCGGGTGAGGCTGTGGACACTCACTCCCGAGCGGCACGTCCTCGCCCTCGTCGCGCACCACATCGCCGCCGACGGCTTCTCGATGGCGCCGCTGGCGCGGGACGTGATGCTCGCCTACACCGCCCGGGCACAGCAGCAGGCACCCAGCTGGGCGCCGCTGCCCGTGCAGTACGCCGACTACAGCCTGTGGCAGCGACAGGCTCTGGGCACCGAAGACCAGCCCGATTCGATGATGTCCGGTCAGCTCGGGTACTGGGTCCGGACGTTGTCCGGCATCCCGGACGTGCTGCCATTGCCCCTGGACCGGCCACGACCCGTCCAGCGGTCCTTCCTCGGGGCCGTCGTCCCGTTCGACATCCCGCCGTCCGTCCACGGAGCTCTGGCCGATCTTGCACGACAGTACAATTCGACGCTGTTCATGGTGGTGCACGCCGCGCTGGCCGTGCTGCTGGAGAGGGTGTCGGGATCGGACGACGTGGTAGTGGGAACCCCGATCGCGGGCCGGGGCCACGCGGCACTCGACGACGTCGTGGGGATGTTCGTCAACACGCTGGTGCTCCGCACACCGGTGGCGCCAGGATCGTCGTTCGCCGACCTGCTCACCGCCGTGCGGTCGGTGGACCTCGGCGCGTTCGAGCACGCAGACCTTCCCTTCGAGCGGCTGGTGGACGAACTCGCACCCGAGCGGTCGACCGCGCACTCACCCCTGTTCCAGGTGTTGCTCGAATTCCAGAACGCCACCCGAACCCACCTGGAACTGCCCGGGTTGACCGCCCGGTCGCTCGACGTCGATCTGGACGTCGCGAAGTTCGATCTGCAGCTGAGCCTGGTGGAGCGGGTCGACGAGCAGGGCGTGCCTGCCGGGATCAGCGCCGGCCTCCGCTACGCGACCGACGTGTTGGATCGCGCGTCGGTGGAGAGTTTCGCCGAGCGCTTCGCGCGGGTGATCGCGGCCGTGACCACCGACCCGGCCGCGCCCGTCGGGGACGTCGACATCCTCCACGCGCCCGAACGCGAGCTCCTGCTCACCGCCGCGCATCGGCCGGGGACCGATGTCCCACCGCTGTCGCTCGTGGATGCGTTCGATCGCATGGTGGCATCCGCGGGCGATGCCGTCGCGGTGCGCTGCGACGACGCGTCGGTGACGTACCGCGAGCTCGACGACCGGGCCAACCGGCTCGCGAGACTGCTGGTGGAACAGGGGGCAGCCGCGGAAAACCTGGTGGCGGTGGGGATGACGCGGTCGATCGACCTCGTCGTGGCAGTGCTGGCGGTGGTGAAGTCGGGTGCCGGGTACCTTCCGGTGGACGTGGCCTCTCCTGGCGAGCGGTTGGCCTTCCTGCTCGGCAACGCCCGGCCGAAGTGTGTGCTCACCACGACCGCGGACGCCGGGACCTTCCGCGGCGCCGGGGTTCCGGTAGTTGTTGTGGACGACCCCGAGACAGTGACCGCGCTGCAGCGGCTGTCGTCGCTGCCGGTGACCGACGCCGACCGCCGTGCTCCGCTGCACCTGGACTCGGTGGCGTACGTGATCTACACGTCCGGTTCCACCGGGCAGCCGAAGGGCGTGCAGGTCTCGCACCGCAATGTGATCACGTTGCTGGCGAACACCCAGACGCTGTTCGGATTCGGACCGGCCGACGTGTGGACCATGTTCCATTCCGCCGCGTTCGACTTCTCGGTGTGGGAAATGTGGGGAGCGCTCGCGCACGGTGGCCGGCTGGTGCTGGTGGACTACTTCACGGCGCGCTCACCCGCGAAGTTCCTCGAACTTCTGCGCGACGAAACAGTCACGGTCGTGAATCAAACCCCCACCGCCTTCTACCAATTGGCGGAGGCCGATCGTCTCGCCGGTGGACCCGGCCTGTCGCTGCGGTATGTCATCTTCGGCGGGGAGGCCCTCGAGTTCGGCCAGTTGCGGCGCTGGTACGCACGCCGGGGCGACACCGCGCCGGTCCTGGTCAACATGTACGGCATCACGGAAACGACCGTGCACGTCAGCCACCTGCCGATCGCCCGGGACCTCGTCGAGGAGGAGCCCGCATCGGTGATCGGCCGGGGACTGCCCGGACTGCGCGTGTACGTGCTCGACGGACGACTGCATCCGGTGCCGCCGGGCGTGGTCGGGGAGATGTACGTCTCCGGGGCTCAGGTCGCACGTGGCTATCTCGGCCGGCCGGCCCTCACGTCCGGCCGATTCGTCGCCGACCCCTTCACTCCCGGGGCCCGGATGTACCGGTCCGGCGACCTGGGCAGGTGGAACGCACGCGGACAGCTGGAGTACCTCGGCCGCAACGACCTCCAGGTGCAGGTGAAGGGCTACCGGATCGAACTCGGTGAGGTGGAATCGGCGCTGCTCGCGTGCGAGGGGGTGGCGCAGTCTGCCGTGACGGCACGCGGGGACCGGTTGGTGGGGTACGTGGTGCCGGAGACCGGTGTCGCGATCGACCCGGCGGCGATCGTCGATGCGGCCGCGGAGCGATTGGCGTCGCATATGGTGCCGGCCGCTGTGGTGGTTCTCGACGAGATGCCGCGGACGGTGAACGGCAAACTCGATCGGAAAGCGCTGCCCGAACCGGACTTCGGACAGCGAGTGACCGTGGGGCGCGGTCCGGTCACCGAGACGGAACGTACCCTCGTGGACCTGTTCGCGGAGGTCCTCGGCCTCGACTCGGTGGGGGTCGACGACTCGTTCTTCACCCTCGGCGGGGATTCGATCATGTCCATCCAGCTGGTCACCCGCGCCAAGGCCGCCGGGATACTGATCTCGCCACGCGAGGTGTTCGAACGCAAAACCGTTGCCGGGCTGGCCGCGACGGCCGGAACGGATGTCGGGACGGTGGTTCTCGACGAGCTGCCCGGGGGCGGGATCGGCGAGATTCCGCTGACTCCGATCGTGCGGTGGATGCTCGCCCGAGGTGGGGATTTCCGCCGCTACTCGCAGTCCGCACTGTTCACGCTGCCCGCTACGGTGGACGACGACACCCTGACGGCGGCGCTGCAGGCCGTGCTGGATCGGCACGACCTGTTTCGGGCGCGGTTGTACCGCACGTCCCGCACCGAAGAGGGCTGGTCGATGGAGGTGCAGGCAGAAGGATCGGTGCGGGCGGCGAGCGTTCTCCGCCGGGGCCGGACGGACGATGTCGGCGCCGAACTCGACAGTGCCCTCGATCGGCTGGACCCGGAGTCGGGCGTGATGATGCAGGCGGTCTGGCTGGGCGGGGGTGACCATCCGGGGCGCGTGCTGATCGTCGTCCATCATCTGGCGATGGACGGCGTGTCCTGGCGGATCCTGATCCCCGACCTCGCGGCGGTGTGCGCGCAACTGCAGTCCGGCGCGGCACCGGCGCTCGAGCCACCGGGGACGTCGATGCGCCGGTGGGCGCACGCCCTCGCCGACGCCGCGCGTGAACCCCAGCGCACCGCCGAGGTCGAACTGTGGCGGGGAATGCTCAACGCGCCCGACCCGCTGCTGGGGTCGCGCCCGGTGACCGTGTCGGACACCGCTGCGACCGCCGCGCACTTCGCGGTACGCGTTTCTGCCCCGTTGACCGAGACGCTCCTGACAACCGTGCCGCGGGCCTTCCACGCCGGTGTGGGAGATGCGCTGCTGATGGCACTGACCATGGCGCTGACGAGTTGGCGGCGACGGCGTGGGATCGAACTCCCCGGCGCGCTGGTGGGTCTCGAGGGGCACGGTCGTGAGGAGCAGGTGGTGCCGGGCGCAGATCTCGCGCGCACGATCGGCTGGTTCACCACCCTCTTTCCGGTGCGACTCGATCTGAGCGGGGTGGACCTCGACGACGCGTTCGCCGCGGGCCCGTCCGTGGGGGTCGCGATGAAGACCGTGAAGGAGCAACTCCTCGTCGTTCCCGACCACGGCATCGGTTTCGGACTTTTCCGATACCTGAACGACGATACGGCGCAGGTTCTTTCGCCGCTGCCGATGCCCCAGGTCAGCTTCAACTATCTCGGCAGAATGGGCCGGACCGCCACGGAGACCGACGAGGGGTGGGTGCCGGTCGAGGAACCGGGACTGCGCGAGAAGTCGGCGGTGCCCGTCGCGGCCGTCGTCGACGTCAACGCGATGACCGTCGACTCGGGCGACGGCCCCCAGCTGAACTCCACGTGGACGTACCCGCCGGGCGTCCTCACCCACGAGGAGGTCGAGGAACTCGCGCAGCTGTGGCTGCAGGCGCTCGCCGCTCTCGGCACGCATGTGGAGTCGGGTGGCGGCGGGTTCACGCCGTCGGATCTCGATCTCGTCGAACTTCGACAGGATGCGATCGAGGACCTCGAACACGCCTGTCCGGACCTGACGGACGTGTGGCCGCTGTCGCCACTGCAGTCCGGCATGCTCTTCCACTCCGAACTCGCCGACGACTCCCTCGACGCCTACCTGGTGCAGGTGAGCCTCGAACTCGAGGGCGCCGTGGATCCGCCTCGACTGCGCCGCGCGGCCGATGCCCTGCTGGACCGGCACACCAATCTGCGCGCCTGCTTCCGGCACGACGCCGACGGCAACGCCGTTCAGGTGATCCGCCGAAGGGTGGAGGCGCCCTGGTGCGAGGTCGATCTCACGGCTCTCGACGAGGACGCTGCGGCGTCCGAGGTCGCGCGACTGCTGGCCGAGGACCGGGTCCGCCCGTTCGACCTGACGCGTGCCCCGCTCATCCGGTTCATGCTGATCGCGACCGCGCCGAACCGCTACCGGCTGGTGTCGACGAACCACCACATCCTCCTCGACGGCTGGTCGATGCCGTTGCTGGTCCGGGAGTTGCTGACGCTGTACGCCACCGACGCGGACCCGTCGCCGCTGCCCCGCGTCCGCGGGTACCGCGACTACCTGGCGTGGATGAGCCGCCGAGATCAGGGCGCCTCCGGTGAGGTGTGGGCTCGGGCCCTCGCCGGGGTGGACGGACCGACGTTGCTGGCCCGCTCGGATCTGGGACGGCGGCTGTCCACGATGTCCGACGAGTTCGTCTTCGACCTGGACGAGGACCACACCACCCGCCTGCGTGACGTCGCGCGTTCGCGGGGACTCACCGTCAACACACTCGTTCAGGTCTCGTGGGGGATTGTGCTGGGTACGTTGACCGCCCGAGATGACGTGCTGTTCGGCACCACCGTCTCGGGGCGGCCCCCCGAACTGGCCGGCATCGAGACGATGGTCGGACTGTTCATCAACACACTGCCCGTCCGGGTGAGGCTGCGCCCCGACGACACGGTGGGCGCCCTGCTGGAACGGGTGCAGGCCGAGCAGGCGGCGTTGCTGGATCACCACTACCTCGGGCTGGCCGAGATTCAGAGTGCCGCCGGGCCGGAGGTCGGATTCGACACGTTGACGGTGTTCGAGTCGTACCCCGTCGACCGCGCCGGGCTCTCCACCCAGACCGACATCGCCGGAATGCGCGTCGCCGGAGTGGACGCGCGAGATGCGGCCCACTATCCGCTGAGCCTCGTGGCATCCGTCGACGCTCGTCTGCGCCTGAAGTTCGAGTACCTCCCGGACGTCTTCGACGCGGACACCATCGACGACATCGCCGGACGCGTGCTGCGAGTGCTCGACGCGTGCACTCGTCCGGACCAGCCGCTGGCCGCGCTGTCGCTGCTGACCGACCGGGAGCGCGCCGACCTGGTGCCGGTCCGCGGCGGTCCGGGCGGGTCGACCCGCACGCTGCCGCAGATCCTCGAAGAGGGGGCCGCGCTCGATCCGGGCGCGATCGCACTGTCCTCCGAGGAGGGCGACGTGCGCTACGGCGATCTGGACGAGCGGTCGAATCGCCTCGCGCGCGCACTCATCGCGCGTGGGGCGGGCCCGGAGACGTTCGTGGCCATCGGGATACCGCGGTCCCTCGACTCGGTGCTGTCGATGTGGGCGGTGGCGAAGACCGGTGCGGCATTCGTGCCGATCGATCCGAACTACCCCGACGAGCGCATCACTCACATGCTCGTCGATTCCGGAGTCACCCTCGGTGTGACCACGACCGAACACCGAGACCGGCTCCCGGGCACCGCACACTGGCTGATCCTGGACGAGCCCGGCTTCGCGACCGAGTGCGCCGAGCGGTCAGGGGCACCCGTGACCGATGTCGACCGGAGCGGTCCGGTCACGCTGGACACCGCCGTGTACGCCGTCTACACGTCTGGGTCCACGGGTGTGCCCAAGGGCGTGGTGGTCACCCATCGCGGACTGGACAACTTCGCTCTCGACCAGCTCGAACGTTTCGGTGCGACACCGCAGTCCCGGACTCTGCACTTCTCCACACCGAGTTTCGACGGGTCGGTGTTCGAGTACCTGCAGGCCTTCGGTGCCGGCGCGACGATGGTGATCGCGCCGCCCACCGTGTTCGGTGGCGACGAACTCGCGCGGCTGCTGGCCGACCGGAGCGTGACCCACGCCTTCATCACCACCGCTGCGTTGGCGTCACTCGATCCGGCCGGGCTGGCGCAGCTCACGGACCTGGTGTTCGGCGGCGAGGCCTGCCCGCCCGAACTCGTCGCCCGCTGGGCGCCGGGCCGCCGGCTGTACAACGCGTACGGACCGACCGAGACGACGATCATGTCCAACATCAGCGAGCCGATGGTCCCCGGGCACCCGATCACCATCGGCGGGCCGATCCGCGGGGTGACGGAACTGGTGCTCGACTCCCGGCTGCAACCGGTCCCTGTGGGGGTTCCGGGCGAGTTGTATCTCGCCGGGGCCGGCCTGGCCCGCGGCTACCACCGCCGACCGGCACTCACCGCCGAGCGGTTCGTCGCCGACCCCGTCCGTCCCGGGGAGAGGATGTATCGCACCGGCGACATCGTGCGGTGGACGGCAGACCACAGCATCGAGTACGTGGGCCGCACCGACTTCCAGGTGAAGGTGCGCGGTTTCCGCATCGAACTCGGCGAGATCGACTCCACCCTCATGTCGGAACCGGACGTCGGATTCGCCGCCACTCTCGCGCATCGCGGTCCTGCGGGGGACACCCTGCTGGTGTCGTACGTCGTTCCGGCGTCGGGTCGGTCCCTCGACACGGCGGTACTCACCCGGCACCTGGCGGACCGTCTGCCGTCCCACATGGTGCCCACCTCGATCACGGTGCTGGATCGCATTCCACTGACGGCGGTCGGCAAGCTGGACCGCACGGCACTGCCCGAGCCCGACCTGCTCTCCGGGACGGGGCACGACCGGGTGCCGGTCGGTCCGATCGAGGAAACGGTGGCCGGCGTCTTCGCGGACGTACTCGGACTGGGGCGTGTCGGCGCCGACGCCGGTTTCTTCGACATCGGCGGCAACTCCCTGAGCGCCACCCGGGTGATGGCGCGGCTGCGAGCGTTGCTCGGCACCGAGTGTGGGGTGCGTGATCTGTTCGAGGCGCCCACGGTCGCCGCGCTGGCGGCACGGATCGAGCACGCCGGTGCGGAGCAGTCCGGACGACCGGTGCTCGCGGCCCGCACCCGGCCAGAGGACATTCCGCTGTCGTTCGCGCAGCAGCGGATGTGGTTCGTCAACCAGCTCGACACCACCTCCGCCGCCTACAACATTCCGATCGTGGTGACACTCAGCGGGGACCTCGATGTGGGAGCACTGAATTCGGCGCTCACCGATGTCGTCGCCCGGCACGAGTCGCTGCGTACGATGTTCCCGGTCCGCGGCGACTGGCCGGTTCAGCAGATCCTGCCCGCCGCGGGTGCGGTGCCCGCACTGATCCCCGGCACCGTCTCGGACGAGCAGTTGCGGGAGGAACTGACCCGGCTGGTCTCGGCGGGTTTCGATGTCACCGTGAGACTTCCGCTGCGGGTCGGGCTGTATTCACTGAGCACCACCGAGCATGTACTAGCCGTGGTGGTGCACCACATCTCGGCAGACGGGTTCTCGATGGTCCCGTTGGTGCGCGACGTGATGACAGCGTACGGCGCCCGCGTCTCGGGCGGCGCGCCCGACTGGGCACCCCTGCCGGTGCAGTACGCCGATTACGCCCTGTGGCAACGGGAGTCGCTGGGTTCGGACGACGACCCTCAGTCGTTGATTTCGCGGCAACTCGACTACTGGACGACCGCGCTGGCCGGCGCCCCCGATCTCCTGGAACTCCCCACGGATCGGGATCGGCCGTCCCAGCAGTCCTTCCGCGGCGAGCGCATCCACTTCTCCATCGACAGCGACCTTCACCGGCGCATCCGGGAGTTGTCGCGACGGCTCGGCTCCACCGAATTCATGACCGTGCATGCCGCCCTCGCGGTGTTGCTCAGCCGCCTCGGTGGAACCCCGGACGTCGCCGTCGGCACCCCGATCGCCGGCCGGGGAGAGCCCGCACTCGACGATCTGGTGGGCATGTTCGTGGGCACTCTCGCACTGCGCACGCAGGTGGATGCGGCCGAGTCGTTCACCGCCCTGGCCGCGCACTGTCGCGACGTCGACCTCGGCGCCTTCGCGCATGCCGACGTTCCGTTCGAGCGGGTGGTGGAGGCGGTCGGGCCGACCCGATCGACGGCGTATGCGCCGCTCGTCCAGGTCTCGCTGGAATTCCAGAACAACGAGCGGCCGGTCCTGACATTGCCGGGACTGGAAGTTCGTGGAATCGATCCCGGGCTCGCCGTGGTCAAGGTGGATCTCGAATTCCTCCTGGCGGAGGAGCTCGACGCGAACGGTGCGCCCGCGGGGATGAACGGCGCCGTCGACTTCGCCGCCGATCTCTTCGACTCCGACACGGTCCGTGGCTTCGCCGACCGCTTCGTGCGGATCCTCGACGCCGTCACCGTGAACCACGACCGGCCGATCGGCGACCTTCCCCTCCTCGACGAGGCGGAGTTGCGGGCGATGGCCCCTGCCCGCGGCGCGCCGGAGGTGCGCCCCGAGCTGTGGCCCGACCTGCTGACGGCCGCCGCCGCGCTCGACCCGGACTCGGTGGCCCTGTCCTTCGAGGACCGGCGCGTGACCTACCGCCAACTCGACGAGTGGTCCAACCGGGTGGCCCGGGTTCTCCGCGGCCGCGGGGTGGGACCGGAGACGTTCGTGGCTGTCGGCATGCCCCGGTCGATCGAGTCGGTGATCTCGATCTGGTCGATCACCAAGACGGGCGCGGCGTTCGTGCCCGTCGACCCCACCTACCCGCGCGACCGTATCGAGTACATGCTCACCGATTGCCGGGCTGCGCTCGGCCTCACCGTGAGAAGTCGCCGGAGCACCCTGCCCGACACCGTTCCGTGGCTGATCCTCGACGACGAGGACTTCGCCGCGCAGGTGGCGGACGTGTCGCCGGCACCGATCACCGACGAGGATCGGACGACTCCGTTGCACCTCGCCCACCCGGCCTATCTCATCTACACGTCGGGGTCCACCGGAAGACCGAAGGGCGTGACCGTCACCCACCGGGGCATGGCCGATTTCACCGTGGAGACGCACGAACGGTTCCAGGTCACGCACGAGTCCCGGGTCTCGCAGTTGGCGTCCCCGAGCTTCGACGCGTCGGTGTTCGAGCTGATGATGGCGTTCAGTGCGTCGGCGCGCGTCGTGATCGTGCCGCCTGCCGTCGTCGGGGGCAGCGAACTGGCGGATCTGTTCCGTCGCGAGCAGGTGACCCATGCGACCATCACGCCGACCGCGCTGGCGGCCCTCGACAACGACGGACTCGATTCGCTCCGGGTCCTGGATCTGGTGGGCGAGGCGTGCCCGCCGGAAGTGGTGGCGCGGTGGGCGCCGGGGCGGAGCCTGCACAGCGGGTACGGGCCCACGGAGACCACGATCCAGGCGAGTGTCAGCGCCGCGATGCGACCAGGTGAGGGTGTGAACATCGGTTCACCCGCACGGGGTTTCGCGTTCCTGGTCCTCGACGAGCGGCTGCAGCCGGTCCCGGTCGGCGTGCCGGGCGAGTTGTACATCGCCGGACCGGGTATGGCACGCGGGTACCACAACCGGTCGGCGCTCACCTCGGAACGATTCGTCGCCTGCAATTTCGGGGAACCGGGCACCCGGATGTACCGGACCGGCGACGTGGTGCGCTGGCAGAAGTCGGCGAGCGCAGCGACGGGGAATGTCGCACGCGACAGCACGCTCGAGTACATCGGGCGCAGCGACTTCCAGGTGAAGGTCCGTGGTTTCCGCATCGAACTCGGGGAGATCGACGCCGTGCTCGCCCGTCACCCGGCGGTTGCCTTCGCCGCCACCATCGGCCACACCGGCCCGTCCGGTGACACCGTGCTCGCCTCGTACGTGCGGGTTCAGGACGGACAGGAGGTGGAGCCCGCGGGGCTGCGCACCTACGCGTCCGAGCGCCTGCCCACCCACATGGTGCCGTCCGCGGTGGTCGTTCTCGATCGGATTCCGATGACCCCGGTGGGCAAACTCGACCGGAAGGCGTTACCCGCACCGGAATTCGGCTCGACCGGTGCGGCGTTCCGGGCACCGGCCACGGACAACGAGCGCATCGTCGTGGACGCCTTCGCGGAGGTTCTCGGGGTGGACCGGGTGGGCACCGCGGACAGCTTCTTCGATCTCGGCGGAAATTCGCTCCTCGCCACCAGGATCGTCAGCGCATTGCAGGCCGCGCTGGACCGGCGGGTTCCGCTGCAGTGGATGTTCCTCGACCCGACACCGGCGGGGATCGCCCGCCGCCTGGACCTTCCACACCGGAGCGCCGGTATGGAAGAGGCACTCGCCGTGGTGATTCCGCTGCGTGCGCAGGGAAGCGGGCGACCGCTGTTCTGCGTGCATCCGGGCATCGGCCTGTCCTGGGGGTACGCAGGTCTGGTGCGGTATCTCCCTCCCGACCGGCCCGCATACGGACTGCAGCTGCCCACGATCAGCGGTGACGGCGACTACCGGACGATCGAGCAACTGGCCCATCGATACGTCGAGGAGATGCAGGCCATCCAGCCCACCGGCCCGTACGACCTGCTCGGCTGGTCCCTCGGCGGGGTCATCGCGCACGCCATGGCCGTCGAACTGCAGAGGGCCGGCGAAGAAGTCGCGACACTCGCCGTCATGGACAGCTACCCCGTGGGCGGCGAGGACCCGCTGGTCGGCAGGCTGGAGATCCGGGACCTCCTGCGCGGGCTGGGACTCCAGACCGAGGGAGACGGTGAGATGACCTACGAGCACGCGGCCCGGTTGATCGACGAGTCGTTCGGGACCGAGACCGGAGTGCGAGGGCACGACCTCGAACGGATCACCGCGGGATACGAGAATTCGAGGTGGCTCGCCCACCACTTCGTGCCGCGGGTCTACGACGGGGACCTGCTCATCTTCCCCGCCAGGCACGACGGGAACGGCGCGACCCGTGCGCGGTCGGCGGACGAGTGGCGGCCGCTCGTGACCGGCCGGATCGACGAGCGGCCCGTGGACTGCGGGCACAACGAGATGATCGAGCCGCAGTCCCTCGCCGTCATCGGGCCGGTCCTCTCGCGCGCGCTCTCCGAACGGCCGTGAATCGGGTCAGGCGATGCGGAACCGGGGGAGACCGCGAATCGGCCACTCGCCGTTGACGTCCGATGCGTCACGGCCCTGCCGGACGAGGTAGTCGGCGAAGTCGCGTTGCCGTTCCGCGTGCCAGCCGGCCTGATGGCTCATGATGTCCAGGGCCCGCAGATTCGGATACTCCTGCGCGAGCGTCCGGGCGAGGTGCGCGGCGGCGATCGCGTCGGCCTCGGCCTCGTGGGCGTCCTCCAGCGCGATGCCGTAGTGCTCGCACACCGCGCCGAGAGTGCGCCTGCCCTTCCGATACCGGTCCATCTCGCGGTCGATGACGTAGGGATCGACCACGATGCCGGTGACGAGTTCGGTCAGCCCGAGGCGCAGGCCCTCGGTGTGCATGACGGTCAGGTCGTAGGAGGCGTTGAACGCGACGACGGCATGGTCGCGGGTCCACGCGTCGTGCAGAGCCTCGCGGATCTCGCCGTACCCGGTGGCGTAGTCCTGTCCGTGGGACCGGGCGTACTCCGTGGAGATTCCGTGCACGTCCGAGGCGCCCTGCGGGATGGGAACCTCCGGGTCGAGCAGCCAGGTTCGCGACTCGAAGTGGTGAGCGTCGACGACGGCGATGCACGCGGAGACGATGCGGGCGTCGGTGGGGTCGGGTCCCGTCGTCTCCAGGTCGAACGCGCAGATCGGTCTGTCCGACCAGCTGGTCATGGGGGCCTCTCGGTGGTGATTCGTTGCCCGCCCAGTATCTGCCGCTGCAGGCGCCGGATCCGGGACCGACACGGCGGGGATCCCAGGTTGTCGCGGCCGGTCGCCGGGGGTATCGTGTCCTCCGGTCTGCAGTTCCGAGGTCGTGAACTGCCCTTTCGAGAGAGCAAAGGAGGTGTGGCATCCGATGAGAAGCCAACCTCCGAGTACCAACTGAAACCGTTCCACCGGTAGGTGCGCGGTTTCACGGTCCGTGTTCCTCAGCGCCGTTCCGCGCTGCCCACTTTCCCTCGAAAGCCCCGTGTCATGCCTCAGCTGCGCCCGATCCGTTCCCTCCTCCCCAGCCGTTCCGCCGGTCTGTCCGACGCCGACGCCGGTCACGCGGTGACCCGCCGGCCCGTCGAACCGACGCCTGCGGAGGAAACTGTGGTCAACAGCGCCGTCTACCGCGACGGCCGGAAGACGGCCACCCCGGCCACGCTGTCGGAGGCTCTCGCGAGCCTGCCGGACGCGTCGTCGATGGCGTGGATCGGGATGTACCGGCCGAACGACGCCCAGTTGTACGCGGCAGCAAAGCAATTCGACCTGCACGAGCTGGCTGTCGAGGACGCGATCGTCGCCCATCAGCGGCCCAAGCTGGAGCGTTACGGCAAGACACTGTTCGTGGTCCTGCGCGCCGCGCGCTACTGCGACGAGACCGAGCGCGTCGAATTCGGTGAGCTGCACGTCTTCTGCGGTCCGACGTTCGTGCTCACCGTCCGGCACAGCGAATCCCCCGACCTGTCGGCGGTCCGCCGGCGGATGGAGAGCAACCCGGACCTGCTCCGGCTCGGACCCGAGGCGGTTCTCTACGCCATCCTCGACGCCGTGGTCGACGGGTACGCGCCGGTGGTCGCCGGACTGCAGAACGACATCGACGAGATCGAGACCGAGGTGTTCAGCGGAGCGCCGGGCGTGTCGCGGCGCATCTACGAACTCACCCGCGAGGTCATCGAATTCCAGAGGGCCACAAGGCCGCTGCTCGGGATGCTGCGCGGGTTGTCGGCGGGATTCGAGAAGTACAACACCGACGAGGAACTGCAGCGTTATCTGCGTGACGTCACCGACCACGCGACGGTCGTCGTGGAGCGGGCCGACGGCTTCCGTCAGCTGCTCGGGAACATCCTCACCGTCAACGCCACCCTGGTGTCGCAGGAGCAGAACGAGGAGATGCGCAACCTGACCCAGGCCAGCTATGCGCAGAACGAGGAGATCAAGAAGGTGTCGGCGTGGGCGGCGATCCTGTTCGCGCCCACCCTGATCGGGACGGTCTACGGCATGAACTTCGACCACATGCCCGAACTGCACTGGGTCGGTGGGTATCCGTTCGCCCTGTCTCTGATGATGCTCACCTGCGCCGGGCTGTACACGATCTTCAAACGCCGCGGCTGGTTGTGAGCGAGGCCGGCTGCGGGCAGTGCCCGCAGCCGGCCGGCGCCTGCTGTCAGAGTTCGTCGACGCAGACGACGAACTTGCGCTCGGGGTATTCGTATCCGTTGGACGACGTGCTGCACGAGTCCACGGACGTGGCGCCCTGCACGATCTCCGTCACCTTCACGCCGTCGACGGCG
>NZ_LTCZ01000094.1:0-663 GCF_001583455.1 Rhodococcus sp. LB1
GCACCGGCATCGAGCGCACCCCGGAACACGCCGGGGAAGGCAAGCACATTGTTGATCTGGTTCGGGAAATCCGAGCGTCCGGTGGCCACGATCGCCGCGTGCTTGCGGGCGATGTCGGGGTGGATCTCCGGGTCCGGGTTCGACAGCGCGAACACGATGGAATCCTTCGCCATCGTCGCGATGAGCTCCTCCGGGACGGTGCCCGCGGACACCCCGAGGAACACGTCCGCCCCGTTGAGGGCTTCGGCGGTGCCGCCGCGGCGGCCGGCGGGGTTGGTGCGCGCGGCCAGGTCGACCTTGACCTCGTTCAGGTCCTTGCGGTCGGCGGAGACGATGCCCTTGGAGTCGAGGACCGTGACATCGGCGATCCCGGCGGCGAGCAGGATGTTCGCGCAGGCGACACCGGCGGCGCCGGCACCGGAGATGACTACCCGCAATTGGTGGAGGTCTCGGTCCTGGACCGTGACCGCACCCTTGAGGGCGGCGAGGACGACGATGGCGGTGCCGTGCTGGTCGTCGTGCATGACCGGGCAGTCCAGGGCCTCGATGACGCGCTTTTCGATCTCGAAGCAGCGCGGCGCGGAGATGTCCTCGAGGTTGACGGCACCGAAGCTCGGGCGCAGCCGGATCAGGGTTTCGACGATCTCGTCGGGGTCCTTGGTG
>NZ_LTCZ01000095.1:0-22803 GCF_001583455.1 Rhodococcus sp. LB1
GGGTCGATGGCGGCGAGCAGTTCACCGCGGATCTCGCTGGTGGCCTGCTGCCACTGCTGGCGCTCCCGGGCTTGTTCGAATAGGCGGGCGTTGTCGATGGCGATCCCCGCCGCCGCGGCGAGGGCCTGCACGAGAATTTCGTCGTCCTCGGTGAAGGAATGGCTCCCGTCCTTTTCGGTGAGATACAGGTTGGCGTAGACCTGCCCGCGGACGCGGATCGGCACGCCGAGGAAGGTGCGCATCGGCGGGTGATGTGCGGGGAACCCGGAGGAGGCGGTGTGCTGGGCGAGGTTGTCGAGGCGGAGTGGCGTAGGGCGGTCGATGAGCAGACCGAGCAGTCCGTGCCCGGTGGGCAAATCCCCGATCAGTAGCCGTGTGTGCTCGTCGATGCCGGCATAGATGAATTCCTGCAATCGGTCTCCGCTGTCGTTGAGCACGCCGAGTGCCCCATATCGGCAGTCGACCAGCCTGATGGCCGCGTCGACGGTCCGCCGCAGTGTCGCTGCGAGGTCCAGCCCGGACGAGACGGTGAGCATCGCCTCGAGTAGTCCGTCGAACTGCTCTCGGGAGGCGGTCATCTGCTCGATGCGGTCCTGCATCTCGGTCAGCATCTCTCGTAACCGTATCCGCGAGAGAGTGTCGAGCAGGAGTGATTCGTCGTCGCCTGGCATCGTCACCAGCTTTCTGCGCCGCCTCGTGACGCGCCCCGCCGTACAAACCCGGGCGCAGCCGGCAGCGCCGCCGTGCACCCGAGGATATCCCCTTTTGGTCGAGGTCAAACTCGGCCACGGGCGGACGATGCGCCATTGGTGACTCTGAGCGACAGCAACGACTTAGGACTCTAACCATTCGAAGAAGGAAGGGTCATGCTGAGGACGTAGACGCACGAACCCCGACCGTCGCGCCTGGAAAGAAGACCACAGCGTGATGAGTACCTCCGGCCGTGACGGCACCCTGACCCCGACCGAATGCGCCCACGCGTTGCGGTCGGTACCCACGGGTCGTCTGCTCTACACCGAGGACGCCCTGCCTGCGGTGCGGCTGGTGACCTTCGCCGCCCCCCACTCCGAGATCATCATTGCGACCGAGAACGAGGTCTGGTTCGACCGCCTCGATCGGACGTTCGTGGCGTTCGAGGCCGGCCACGTCGAGTCGGGAACCCGTGCCGGATGGAGCGTGGTCGTTCTCGGCCACGCCCGCACCGCCACAGGCTCGGAGTATCTGTCCGCGTTCGACCACTCGGGCATCTCCCCGTGGACGATCCAGCCCTCTGATGGTTACCTCGTCCTCGACATCGAGTACGTCACGGGGCGACGGCTGACCCTGCCCCGGCTGGCAGGCGACCAGCGGTAGGGCCTCTGTTCCTGCATCCCGGTGAGATGTCCTTGCAATCGGGAGACCACCACCACCGTCGGAGTCCGCTTCGGCCACGCGAAAGGCTCACCAGTTCACCCGGGGCTGTGTGCCGTTGTGGGAGTGTGTCGAACAGCGACGGCAGCAAGGCTCACGAGAGCAGGGGGCCGGCACCACGGGCCCAGCGGGCTGGGATCGGGCCACTGAATCGGCTCATCATCGGCGAGACCACGAGGTTGCCGACGGGGGATGGGTTCATCGGATTCGCCGGCGCGCAACGCAACACGTCGTCAGCGGGAACACTTGCCTGTCAGATAGGCGACGGCTTCTCGTCGCTGCCAGCCGGCCCGGGGTCGTCTCCATCAGCGAACATCGCCTGGATCCGTTGAAGGATCTCCGGTGTGCTCAGTGCTCGGCGGGTGGGAATCGAGTGATGCGGTGCGCTCACCGAAGAAGCCTGCAGGCGTGTCATGTGGGTACTCTCAGTCGCACAGATGTCGCCGAGCGGTACCCAAGGCGCGGGCACCGCACCCGGTCACCATCAGTGTTCCTATCCACGCGACGGGCAGGCTAGGGGACAAAGTCCTTTCCGCCGACCGATCGAGAACCGGCGGCGCTGGGGTAACGCCGATGACTTCCCCGGAGTGGTTTCGTTGTCTCGGCGTGCCTTCTCGGCAGTGAACCCGCCGCGTGGTCGTCGAGACCGGGACGCGAAACGTCGACGGGTCCGAGCACCTCCCCGATGGGCCGGATGGCAGGCCACCCGTTCCGCGTGTCGGCGTCGGTGCGGATCCGCACCGGGTTCATGCCGGCAACGGCAAACCCTCGATCAGGGACACCACCGGGGGGCGAGGAAAGTCTGCCGCACCCCGGTCGGCGAGGTCATGTACTTCGTTCCCACCCCCCAACTGGATCGAAAACCCCCACCGCCGTTACGGATCGACGTGGGCGACATACGGTCAGCCTGCTTCGGACCGGTCCATCCGCAGCCGCGCGGGGGCCTCAATCCCCGCGGCGGCCAAAGGCTGGAGTACGTGCCACGGGTGATCATCTCCCACAAACTCGGTAGCTACGGAAGCGCGCGACCCACACCGACAGGGGATCGGTCGACATGTCCGAGAGTGCGGCAATGTCGAAGGCCTCGGCCGCTCTGTTGACGCCGCCGTTGTCCACGACTGCAAGAAGATGCTCCATCTGCCGCACGTCCATGCTGGCGACGTAACCCATTGGGGCACGCGTCGGCAGTGCCCCGGTCTGCCCGTCGTTGTGGCCCCGGTTCCGGCTCGCCGGACGTACCTGACCAGAACCTATAGGCAAAACCGTATGGTCCGACCGCGAATTGCCGGTTGATGCCGCGCCGCTACTCGGCTGTGCTGTTGGTACCGCTCCTGACGCTCCGTCGCAGCTGCCGTCGGGGCAATCCACAGCCTGAGCGCTCACACTTCCGGAGGATATTCATGGTGACGATCGAAACCAGTCCGGGCGACACCGGACATCGGCGGCTCCGCCCGGCGAGCCGGCGTGCATGGGGCATTGTAGTCCTGCTGTTCCTGTTCTTCACGCTGAACTTTGCCGACAAAGCCGCGATCGGACTGGCGAGCCACCAGATCCGTGACGACCTCGGAATCACCGCAGGTCAGTATGGGTTGCTCAGCAGTGCCTTCTTTTGGCTGTTCGCCGTCGGTGCGGTCACCCTGACCGCGGTACTCCGCAAGATCTCGTACACCTGGGGTGCCGGACTGCTGATGGTGACCTGGATTGTCAGCATGCTGCCCCTGACCGTTCAGACGTCGTTCGGCGTGCTCCTCGTGTGCCGAATTGCATTGGGCTTCTTCGAAGGTCCCGCGCACGCGCTGTGTCAGTCGATCGTCGCCGACCGCTTTGCGCCTGACAAGAGGGCGACGGCCGGCGCCCTCGTCAACGCCGGCTCCTCGGTGGGCCCGCTGGTGGCCGCCCCCGTGCTGACATGGGTGATCCTGACCTGGACCTGGCACGCCGCGTTCGCTGTCCTCGTTGCCCTGGGCGTGCTGTGGGTGATCGGGTGGTTCTGGTACACCGAGAAATTGCCGTTCAAGCGGACCGAGGCTGCGGTCGAGGGCGTCGCGAAGATCGAAGACCCCAACGGAAAGATCGTGGTTCCCTTCCGCCGCCTGCTGACGTTGCAGAGTTTCTGGGGCCTGGTTCTCCTCTCGTTCGCCGGTTACCTCATCTCCTCGCTCAAGGTGGCGTGGCTGCCCGCGTACATGAACGAAGGGCTCGGGTACTCGGCGAGCACCGTCGGCACGCTGGTGACATTGCCGTACATCGTCGCGGTTGCCGTCCTGCTCTCGGCGGGCCTGTTGTCCGGCCGGCTGCTCCGGAAGGGCTACAGCTCACGGGTCGCGCGCGGCTACCTCACCGGTGCGTATCTGCTGGTCGGAGGCATCTCGATGGTGATCTTCACCCAACTCGCGCCGGGACCGTTGCAGCTGGTATTCGTCATTGCCGCGTTTGCGGTCAACAGTGTCGCGTTCTCCGTCGCCTTTGCCGGTGCGTCCGACTTCCTGCCGGCCCGGCAGCGGGTGGCGTTCTTCGGCTGCATCATCGCCGCCTACAGCGTCGCGGGCATCGTTGCCCCGTACGCCCTCGGACTGATCATCGAGCATGCACCCAGCGCGGCGCAGGGCTACTCGACCGGTTTCATGTTCGTCGGCATCACGGTGTGCGTGCTCGGTGTCGTCGGTGGCGTGATGCTCAACCCCGAGAGGGCCAAGGCCAGGCTCGAGAATCTGACCGCCGAATACGCAGCGCGAGAGGCGCGGTGAGCACCATGCGTGGACCTCTCACCGGCATCCGGGTACTCGACCTCGGCCAGTACATCGCAGGACCCAGCGCCTGTCAGACCCTCGCGGATCTCGGCGCGGACGTCCTGAAAGTCGAGAGCTTGCGCGGCGATCAGGCTCGGAGTATCGGTACGTTCGGCGAAGCGATGGTGCAGGCCTACAACAGGGACAAACGCAGCATCGCCCTCGATCTGAGCCGAGACGAAGCCCGGGTGATTCTCCACCGGTTGCTGGCCGAAGCCGATGTGCTGGTTCAGAATTTCCGCAACGGCTCCGCCGAACGTCTGGGAATCGGAGCGGACGAGTTGAGCCGCCGTTATCCCCGACTCGTGCACGGAAGCGTGACCGGATTCGGGGTCAACGGGCCCTCGAGCGCCCGTCCGGGACTCGACATCGCAGCACAGGCAGAGTTCGGGCTGATGCACGTCACCGGGGAAGCGGACGGGGAGCCGCAACGGCTGGGGCTGCCCGCCGCCGACGTCACAGCGGCCAATGCACTCGCCACCGGCATCCTCGCCGCGCTGTACCAACGAACTTCCACCGGTCGGGGCGCGCACGTTCAGACCTCGCTGATGGAGGCGACATTGGCGATGCAGGCGGCGAACTGGGGGGAGTACACGATCACGGGGCAGGCACCGCGGCGCAAGGGGAACGGCCAGGCGCACGCCGCACCGGCTGCGGATGTCGTCACCCTGACGGACGGAAAGATCGTGCTCTCGGCCTACACGGACGAAAAGTGGTCTGCGCTGTGTCATCTCATCGATCGCCCGGACATGATCGACGATCCGCGGTTCGTCGACAACCCGGCACGCGTCGCGCACCGGCCCGCACTCTTGGCGACTCTCTCCGAAGCGTTCGGCACGATGACGCGCGATCAGGCCGTCGAGCGGTTGCTGTCCGCCCAGATCGTATGCGGCGCAATACGATCCTTCGACGACCTGGCCGAGGACAAGGATGTCGTGACTTCCGGGGTCCTCGTCGACGTCGCCGGAGCCGACGGCGCGTCGTTCACCAGTCCTGGGCTGGCTTTCACACTCGACGGCCGTCGCCGCACCACGTCGGTCGCCGCGCCGACCACCGGGCAGCACACCTCGGCCGTCCTGCATGAACTCGGCTACTCGGACGACGAAGTGGCTGGACTGCTCGACAGCTGCGTTGTCGGCGACTCCGCACTCAACTGACACCTACTTCGAAAGGTTCCCAACATGATCGACCCAGAGGTCTTCGACTACGACTTCCCCACCTACCTGAAGGCAATTGCCGACTTCACCGAAAACGAACTCGTCCCGGCTGAGAACGAGATGGTCGAGGCGGGTGAGGTTCCCGCCCGAATCCTCGACCGGATGGCGGCACTCGGCCTGTTCGGCATCTCCATCCCCCGTGCGTACGGCGGCCTCGAATGGTCGATGGAGCAGCAGGTACAGCTCACCTTCGAATTCACCCGTGCGTCGTGCGTCTACCGGTCACGCTTCTCGACCGTGATCGGACTGTGCTCGCAGGCGATCCTCGACCACGGCACCGAGGACCAGCGCCGGCGGATGCTTCCCGCCATGGCCGCAGGCGAGTTGGTCACGGCCTTCGCCCTCACCGAGGAAGTGGCCGGCTCGGATGCGGCCCACCTGCGCACCACCGCCGTGCGTCGAGGCGACGTGTACCTGCTCGACGGAAGCAAGCGCTACATCACGAACGCTGCCTGGGCGGACGCGTTCATCGTCTTCGCGCGGACCGACGAATCCGACGAGGGCGCCGGCGGGGTGTCAGCCCTCATCGTGGACGCCGCCTCGCCCGGCGTGCGGACGGTCCTGCCCACGATCATGAACGGGCACGCCGAGGCGCCGGTCGGCGAGATCTACTTCGACAGAGTCGAGGTGCCCGCAGCGAACCTCCTCGGGGGCATCGAAGGCGCCGGGCTGACGATGGCACTGCGCGGTATCAACCATGCCCGCTTGCACGTCGCCGCGACCTGTGTCGGCCAGGCCACTCGCATGTTGGAAGAGACGACTTCACATGCCAACGGCCGCAGACAGTTCGGTGCTCCGCTGGCGGATCTCGGCGCGGTTCAGGCGACACTCGGAGCCAGCTTCGCCGAACTCGAGGCCGGGCGTGCACTGACAGTGGAGAGTGCGCGAGCCTTCGACGAGGGCGACATCCCACGCCACCGTATCGCCGCCGCCAAGCTGTACAGCTCCGAGATGGCGAGCCGGGTCGCCGACCGTTGCGTTCAGCTACTGGGCGGTGAGGGCATCGTCGGTTCGCACCCCGTGCCGCGGATGTGGCGTGACGTTCGTGCACTCCGCATCTACGAGGGATCCTCGCCGATCCACGAGCGGAACCTCGCCAAGGCCATGATCACACAGGTCGGCGTCGACGGGACACTGCCCGACTCCTACCGCGTCTGACACGGAAGGAGTGCAGGTCCGCCGGGGCGGAGGGAAGGATGAGGCCATGGACATCCGACAACTCGAGTACTTCCTTGCCGTTGTCGAGCACCAGGGTGTGAACCGGGCGGCTCAACACCTGCACGTCGCGCAGGCGTCGCTCTCACAGGGCATCCGTCAGCTCGAACGTGAGCTGAAGCTGAGCCTGTTTCACCGGACCGGCCGAAATCTCGTGCTCAACCCCGCGGGCCGGCTGCTGGTGGAGCCTGCCCGCAAAGTGCTCGGCGACCTCGTCGCCGCGCAGGACATCATGCGCGGGGCTCGTGAACTGCAGGTCGGGTCCGTCACGATCGGCACGATGCCGGAGATGTCCAGCGAGGCGGTCGCCGCGTGGAGTGCCTCGTTCACGAGTCTCTACCCCGAGATCCGGATCGAACTGTTGGAGTTCCCCGGCGCCAGGGAACTCTGCGACGAGGTGCTTGCCGGGCACTGCGAACTCGGCTTCACCACCTTTCCCGTTCCGACGGAGAACCTCGAGCGGGTGGAACTGGGGGACCAGAGGCTGCTGCTGGTGATGCCTCCCGGGACCCCCACCCCGGACGGGCCGTTCGAGCTGCGGCGGCTCGAGGGTGTGCCGCTCGTGGTGAGCAACTCGGCGCTACGCGAGAACGACATCGTCGCCTCGGTGCTGCGACGAGAGTCGGTGATTCCACTGGTCCGGGCGCAGATGCCGAACCGGCACGCGCAGATGACGCTGGTCCTCAACGGTGCGGTCAGCGCACTGCTGCCGCTGCGGATGGCGACGGCAGCTCACCGGTTGGGTGCGGTCGTCGTCGAAACGGATCCGGAGATCCGGACGCCGTTCGGCATCGTTCACCGCCCCGGGGCCTTGACCCCCGCCGCACGGAGCTTCGCCGTCCAGAGCCACGCGGACCTGGCACGGCGCAACGCGCGGATCGCCGAACTGGAGGAAGCAGGCGCGTCGCTTCTCGACGCCGCCCTGACGGAACAGTCCGAAGGGGAAATGAACAGACACCGCGCTCGGAAAGGACCTGGCACCTGATGCCGAACTGGACACCGTTCCGTTCCGGAAAGGACCCCGACCCGCGCTTCACGCTCGCAAACGAACGCACCTACCTGGCCTGGATGCGCACGGCCACGGCATTCGTCGCCTCCGGGCTCGGGGTCGAGGCCTTCGGTGGCAGTCTGCTCCCGCCTGCCGTTCGTACGGGTTTGGCCGCACTGCTCCTCATCTCGGGTGCCGTCGTCGCGGTCGCGTCGTTCGTCCAGTGGATCAGTGCCGAGCGAGCACTGCGGACGGGCCGCACGCTGCCGGTTCCGGTAATGGCACCGGTCGTAGGTGTGGTGCTCGTCATCTGCGCATCCGTCTTGGTCATCGAAGTTCTGAGGTTCTGATGGTCGCGACTCGGTCGACCGACGCCGGACTTCAGCCCGAGCGCACCTCGCTGTCCTTCGCGCGGACGAGTGTGTCGATACTCGGGTTGGTAGTGGCCTGCCTGCGTTGGCTTCCGCCCAGCAGCTCCACAGCGCTGGTCGGACCGGTGATCGTCGGCGCACTCGTTTCCGGGGTCACGGTTCACGAGCATCGGTCACGGTCCCACCGGATGACGCGATTTGCGACAGAGTCCGCAACACCGGCCCTCGGCGCGGGAGCTCTCCTGGCCGTGAGCATCGTCGTGCTGAGCCTCACTGGACTGTGGGTTCTTGCGCACTGACGCCCGGACTCGGGTGCAGCCACCACCCTCCGCACGAATATTCTCGTGTGGCGTCCACAGGCGGAAGATCGACACCACCGGTGGCACGCGACTGTCCCCGGCCCGACAACCCGATTAGGAAAGCATGAACTACTTCGTTCCGCGAGGCGGCCTGCCGCCGCAAACCGACCTGACCACAGACCGCGCGGTCTTCACGGAGTCCTACGCGGTCCTGCCGCGTCGCACGATGAGCGATATCACCGCCAGTCTGCTGCCGCACTGGAACGGGACCAGGGCGTGGGTGCTGGCGCGGCCGTTGTCCGGATTCGCGGAGACGTTCTCGCAGTACATCGTCGAGGTGTCGTCTGGTGGCGGCAGTGACCGTCCCGATGCCGATCCGGGCGCCGAGGCCGTCGTGTTCGTTGTCGACGGTGCGCTGACTCTCACAATCGACGGGGTCGAGCATGTGCTGGATGCGGGTGGCTACGCCTTCCTCGCTCCCGGCGCCCGGTGGACCCTGCACAACCACGGTCCGGCCACCGCGACGTTCCACTGGATCCGCAAGACCTATCAGCAGGTCGACGGTATCGAGGTGCCCGAGTCTTTCGTGACCCGGGAGCAAGATGTCGCCGGCGTCGAGATGCCCGACACGAATGGGGCATGGAAGACCCAGCGGTTCGTCGATCCGACCGACATCCGCCACGACATGCACGTCAACATCGTGTCCTTCGAACCGGGAGGTGCGATCCCGTTCCCCGAGACGCACGTCATGGAACACGGTCTGTACATACTCGAGGGAAAGGCTGTGTATCTGCTCAACAAGGATTGGGTCGAAGTACAAGCGGGCGACTTCCTATGGTTGCGTGCCTTCTGCCCCCAGGCGTGCTACGCGGGCGGGCCGAGTCGATTCCGCTATCTGCTCTACAAGGACACCAACCGGCACGCCGGCCTCCAGCTCGGACTCTCCTGAACGTGGTCAGGATCCTGCGTGCCCCTGTCGTTATCGCAAGGATGGCGGCATTCCGATCCGCTGTGCGCAGGGGTCAATGTGGTCTGCTGGGAGCGGTGTGTTCGGTGCCGAGTGGTTCCTGGCTGGCCAACCAGGATGCGAGGAGTTTGAGGGCGTCGGCGGTGGGTGTGCCGGCGGCTGCGGTGTAGATGTTGAGTTGTAGACCGGGTTCGGAGGGCAGTTCGAGTGCTTCGAAGTCGAGGTCGAGTTGTCCGACGGCGGGGTGGCGCAGGCGTTTTCGCCCGCTGCGGTGGAAGCGGACGTCTTGTGACGCCCAGCGCTGGCGGAAGAGTTCGCTTTGGGTGGACAGTTCCCCGACCAGTGCGATGAGTGCTTTGTCGTGGGGGTTGCGGCCTGCTTCGAGCCGGAGCATGGCGGCGGCGTCCCTGGCGATGGTGTCGTAGTCGACGAAGAATTCTTCGGCGGCCTGGGGGTGGAGGTAGACGAATCGCGTGGTGTTGGCGGGGCGGCGGGGGTCGGCGAGCACGGGGGAGTAGAGGGCGCGGGCGAGGTCGTTCATGGCGATGATGTCGTGGCGGCCGTTGCGGATCCAGGCAGGCGCGTCGGTGATGGCGTCGAGTACTTGCTGAATTGCCGGGCGGACGGTCACCGCCGGGGTGCGGGGGCGGCGGGTGGCGCTTGCTTGCGATTGGCGGGCGAGGGCGAAGAGGTGGTCGCGTTCGGCGTCGTCGAGTTGCAGGGCGACGACCAGGGCGTCGAGGACGCTGTCGGAGGCGCCGGCGAGGTTCCCGCGTTCCATGCGGACGTAGTAGTCGACCGAGACACCGGCGAGCATGGCGACCTCTTCGCGGCGCAGGCCTTTGACACGGCGGTTGCCGCCGTACACGGGTAGTCCGCTCTGCTCCGGGGTGATGCGTGCGCGCCGCGTGCTGAGGAACTCGCGGATTTCGGTGCGCAGGTCGATCGAACTCATGAGTCCACGGTAGGCAGTGGCCGCCGGATGTGGGAGGTACTGGCAGTACCCGGAACGTCCGTGACTCCCCGGGCGGCCGGAATGGAGGTCAACTGGATGGCATGAAAGCGACGTACATGTTCGGCGCGGGCGATGTCCGCGTCATCGATGTTCCTGATCACACCATCCAGTCGTCGACCGACGCTCTGGTCCGGATCGTGCGGGCCTGCGTGTGTGGCAGCGACCTGCATCCCTATCACTCCATGGCCGTCGATCCCGAGGGCAGGTCGATGGGCCACGAGTTCATCGGTGTCGTCGAAGCGATCGGTTCGGATGTGAGGACGTTGCGGGTCGGTGACTTCGTCATCGCGCCGTTCGCGGTGTCGTGTGGCACGTGCGTGTTCTGCGCCGCGGGTCTGCAGACCTCGTGTGTGCGCGGCGGGTTCTGGAATGACGCCTCGTTGGGCACGGCGGGTGGTCAGGCCGAGGCGGTCCGGGTGCCGCTGGCCGACGGCACGCTGGTGAAGGTGCCGGTGGGCGAGGACGCCGACGATGCGCTGCTTGACTCCTTGCTGACGTTGTCGGACGTGTACGGCACCGGCTGGCATGCCGCGGTCCGCGGCGGCGTCGGCGAGGGCAGTGTCGTGACGGTGATCGGTGACGGGGCGGTGGGATTGTTAGCGGTGCTGTCGGCTCGCCGGCTCGGTGCCGAGCAGATCGTGTTGATGGGGCGGCACCGGGTGCGGACCGACCTCGGTCGCGAGTTCGGTGCGACCGATGTGGTTGCCGAGCGTGGCGAGGCGGGGATCGCGAAGGTTCGTGAGCTGACCGGCGGACTGGGCAGCGCGGTCGTCCTCGAGGCGGTCGGTCACCGGCCCGCTTACGATCAGGCCGTGGGCGTCGTCCGCGCGGGCGGAGTGATCAGCCGTGTGGGGGTGCCCCAGTACGAGGACGCGCCCGTCGGGTTCGGGAGCCTGTTCGGGCCGAACATCACCCTGACCGGTGGTCCGGCGCCGGTGCGCGCCTACATCGAGCAGCTGCTTCCGGCAGTCCTGGACGGCACTGTCCAGCCGGGGAAGGTGTTCGACCGGACCGTCGGTCTCGGTCAGGCGCCGGAGGGCTACGCCGCGATGGATTCCCGCGACGCGCTCAAGGTCGCGGTCCGGCCGTGACCACAGCTGTTTCCGGTCGCACCGCGGCCACCCCGGCCGCGATTCTGGGAATCATCCTGGCGAGCTATTTCATGGTGTTGCTGGACAACTCGGTGATTTTCACCGGGTTACCGAGCGTCCGATCCGGGCTCGAACTGTCACCGGCGGCGCTGTCGTGGGTTCAGGACGCGTATACTCTGGTGTTCGGTGGCCTGCTCCTGATGGCCGCCCGCGCGGGGGACATCGTGGGGCGGCGCCGACTGTTCAGGATCGGTCTCGCGATTTTCGGTACCGCGTCCTTGCTCATCGGGCTCGCGCCGGCGGGATGGTGGATGATCGCCGCCCGCGCGGTGCAGGGAATAGGTGCTGCGATCGTCGCGCCGACCTCGTTGGCGTTGATCACGACCTATTTCGACGGCGAGGCCCGCAACAAGGCCGTTGCCTGGTACGCAGCAACGGCCGGTATCGGCGCCAGCCTCGGCCTTCTGGTCGGAGGCGCGCTCACCGAGTGGATCTCCTGGCGAGCGGCGTTCCTGGTCAACGTCCCGATCGCGGTCGCCTTGATCGTCTGGTCCAGCACCGTGCTCACCGAAACCCCACGTCGAACCGGACGGTTCGACGTAATCGGTGCTCTCGGTGCGACACTCGGCATGGGTGCCGTGATCTTCGGGATCATCGAATCCGCCGAGGCCGGTTGGGGATCGGCACGGGTACAGATCGCTCTGGCACTCGGGGCCGTCCTGCTGATCGGGTTGGTCGTTCACGAGGGCCGGGTGCAGCAGCCGATCCTGCCGCTACGGTTGTTCCGCAGTCGCGAACGCAGCGGCGCCTATACCGCTCGACTGCTGTACCTCGGGGCGATGATCGGGTTCTTCTACTTCACCACCCAACTGCTCCAGGACGGGCGCGGCTTCTCCCCACTGCAAGCAGGACTCGGCTTCCTGCCGATGACCCTCGTCAACTTCGTCGTCGCGCTCATGGTTCCCCGGCTGAGCGCCCGGCTCTCGAACGGGACACTCCTCGCTACCGGGACGGCGCTGACTCTGGCCGGCATGGCATGGCTGAGTCGCATCGACCCACTCGATACGTATCTCGTAGACGTTGCACTGCCGATGATCCTGGTGGGCGCCGGGCAAGGCCTGGCGTTCGGGCCGCTGACGAACGCAGGAATCGCCGGTGTCGATTCGGCGGACGCCGGCGCGGCATCCGGACTGGTCAACACAGCGCACCAACTCGGAATGGCACTCGGGTTGGGCGTCCTCGTCGCACTCTCGGCAAACACAGGCAGCAACCTCGACGGACCGGCGGCGGTGACCGACCACGTCGGCACCGCGCTCACCGGCGGCACCGTACTGCTCGTCGTCGCGCTGGTCGTCGTCCTCACGGTGATCGTGCCCGCCGCACGGCACCGCAGTTCGGGTTCGGCTCCGCTCCGACCCGCCCCATGAAATCCGCTGGTCGAACCAGGTACTGCCGGTACCTGGTTCGACAGGCACTCCCAGCGCGCGCTGACCGAACCTAAGGTTGAAACATGACCATCCCTCAATTGACCTTGAACAACGAAATCGCGATGCCGGCACTGGGTTTCGGTGTGTACCAGACGCCGCCCGATGACACCGTTGCAGCGGTCGAGGCGGCATTGGAGACCGGATACCGGCACATCGACACCGCCGCTGCTTATCAGAACGAACGCGAGGTCGGCGAAGCCATACGCCGTTCGGGCATCGATCGCTCGGACATCTTCATCGAGACCAAGATCTGGATCACCGACTACGGCTACGACGCGACGCTGCACGCCTTCGACAAGAGCGCCCGCAAACTCGGCATCGATCAGATCGACCTCCTGATTCTGCACCAGGCACTGCCCGGCGAGTTCACCCTCACCGTCGAGGCCTACAAAGCGCTCGAGACGCTGCTCGGGGACGGCCGCGTCCGCGCCATCGGTGTCAGCAACTTCATGTCCGACCACCTCACGCGACTGCGGGACGAAACCTCGGTGGTGCCGGCGGTCAACCAAATCGAGGTACACCCGTACTTCCGTCAATCCGACGTGCTCACCGCCAACGCCGAACACGGGATCCTGTCCCAGGCATGGTCCCCGATCGGTGGGATCACCTTCTACCGCGGCGGCTCCCACGGCTCCACACTCGACGATCCCACCATCGGGAACATCGCAGCGGCGCACGGCAAGACACCGGCGCAGACGATGCTGAGATGGCACCTGCAGCAGGGCCGCCAGGTGATCCCGAAATCGGTCACCCCGTCGCGTATCACCGAAAACTTCGACGTCTTCGACTTCGAGCTCACCGCCGATCAACTCGCCGCGATCGACGCTCTCGACACGGGTGTGCGCGGCGGCCCGGAACCGGAGGACATCACCCGCGAGACATTCGGCCTCGAAATCCCCGAACCCTGAGGAGTACAGCAATGCAGATTGATCCCCACACTCCGACGACGAAGAACCCGCCCGAGCAATTCACGGGTGACGTCTGGCTCGACCGCATCGCCTTTCCCCGCGAACCCGGTCAGCGACTGGTAGTGGCGAAAGTGCGTTTTGCACCCGGCGCCCGCACCGCGTGGCACTCGCACGCCCACGGCCAGACCCTGCACATCACCCAAGGAACTGCCTGGGTACGGTCCCGCGGCGGCCAGAAGGTCGAAGCACACGCCGGTCAAACCCTCTACTGCCCACCGAACGAACAACATTGGCACGGAGCAAGCGCCGACTCGTTCATGGAACACCTTGCTATGCTCGACAACGCCGACGATCCGGCCACCACCACGACGTGGCTCGAACACGTCACCGACGAGGAATACCTGACGGGGTAGTGACCCCTCGCCACCCGCCGAACCTTACCGAGGCCACAAATTATCCATGACCTGTGCGACGTCCTGGGCGCTCATCGGCGCCGCGTCGAGGTCGTCCGCGCCGGGCCGCAATCCCGCGATCATGACTGCCATGATCCGACGCCAGCCTGTGTCGGTAACGCCGCGAGTTGTCGCGATGACGCCGCGGAGGGACCAGAAGATGAGATCCAGGTCGGCGTCGGTGGCGTCCTCACGGATGCGGCCGTGCTGCTTGGCTTGCGCCAACAGCTCGAAAAGGATCCGCCGATATTCGTTCCTCAGAACTGTTGTCTGATCGTCGTTCCACATGCGAGACAAGCATCCGCGGTTCGACGCCAGGATGGCTCCGCTGCCGTAGAGCACCTGCTCCAGACCCTCGCCCTCCGGCGCGGACGCGGCATCATGGGCCAGGGCGAGGAAGTCTTCGAGCACCTGGCGAACGAGCTCACTGATCAGCGCATCCTTGGTGGGGAACCGGCGGTACAGGGTGCCGATGCCGACGCCGGCGACCCGGGCGATCTCGTCGACACCCACATCCAGGCCACGCGCACTGAACACGGTCGCCGCCGCATCGAGTAACCGTTGCCGATTCTCCGCGGCGTCGCGACGCAGAACCTTTTCGCTCCCCTGAACGCTCACATTGGACGTCATTCGGATTCGCCGCCCACCAGCGTGCCTCCCGCAACCATCGCGAGTTCCGGGTGTCGCAGCTCGGGCGACCCTTCGAGATTCGTGGTCTTGTTCCGCTTCACTGCCGGGATGAACAGGGCCGCAACGGCGCCGAGGCCAACTGCCACGCCCAGCATGATGAATCCGTTGGTGTAGCCGGATTCCTGCGGAACCCCCGCGGAGGACGCCCCGGCGGTGACGACGCTGGCCATGCATGCAGCGCCCAGCGAGCCCCCGATCGTGCGGATGTTGGCGTTCATACCGCTCGCGACACCGGTTTGTTCCGGTGGCACCGCGGCGACGACAACATTCGACATCGCCGAGAAGGCCAGGCCGAAACCGATCCCGACCAAGGACGTGGCGAGGTAGATGTCCATCTCGGTCTCATGCAGAAGAGCCACCACGAAGTAACCGATCGCACTGACGATCGACCCCGCGATCAGCAGGTTTTTCGAACCCAGTCGAGCCGCCAGGCGGCCGGAGGCGAGTCCGAGCAGGAACATTCCCACGCTCACGGGCAGCAGCATCAGACCCGACTCGGTGACCGACGAACCAAAGCCATATCCGGCCGACGCGGGCGTCTGCAGAAACTGCGGTAGGAAGCCGAACGCGGCGTACATGCCGACCCCCATCAGCAGCGCCAACAGGTTGGCGGCCCAGACGCTGCGGATTCGCATCATCGTCATGTCGATCAGCGGGTTGGTGGATCGCGATTCAACCACCACCCACGTCACCAAGATGACTGCGGCAGCCACCAGCAGCCCGACAACGGTCGGAGAACCCCAACCCCACGCAGGCGCCTGACTCACACCGAGCAACAACGCGACCAGCCACCCGGACAGCAACAGTGCGGTGAGCCAGTTGATCTTCCCGGCGGTGCGAACGGGAGACTCGGGGACCAGGATCTGCGCGGCCAACCCGGCCAGCACGACCATGATCAGCGGAATCCAGAAGAGCCAGTGGTAACTCAGCACGGTCACGATCGGACCGGCAAGAACGATGCCGAGACCTGCGCCGACAGCGGTGAGCGCGGCGATGACGCCAACCGCTCCCACCACCTTCTCCTGCGGGAACTCGTCGCGGATGATGCCGAACGCCAACGGCAGCACGCCGCCACCGATTCCCTGGATCACCCGCGCGGCGATCATCACCGGCAGCGACGTAGCCAAGGCCGCGAGCAGAGACCCCGCCGCCAGTGCGACGAGTGCAACGACGAACAGACGCTTCTTCCCGTGCATGTCACCGAGGCGTCCCATGACCGGAGTGAAGATCGACGCCGACAACAGGTAGGCGGTCAACACCCACGTGACGTCGGCCTGTGTCGTACCCAGCGCCGACTCGAGGGTGGGCAACACCGGCATCAACAGTGACTGCAGAAGGGCAAAGGCACCGACACCAAGAGTGAGAACGGCAAATGTCAGCTGATAGTGCGTCCGCAGCGAAGCGGTTTTCATGAATACTCCCAACAAAGCGGAGCGTTCACTCCGCATGCGGAGAATCTATCATTCGAAGCGGAGGGTCAGCGCGACATCGCGTCCGTTGTTGCCGCGATGCCTATTCGCGGACCCGCGTCACGACTTCGTTCAGCGGTGCCCGCGCAGTGCGGTAGTTGTTGGCCGGGTGGTCGGTGTCGGCGAAGCCGAACGAGATGCCGACCAGGATCTTCCGGTCCGCGGGGATGTCGAAGTGCTCGCGGATGAGGGGGGAATGGCTGGCGAGCGCGGCCTGCGGGATAGCTCCGAGCCCGAGGCTCCGGGCCGCGAGTAGGAACGTGCCCACGTACAGGCCGGTGTCGACGGCTCCGTACACCCCGTGCACCGCGTCGGTGGTGATGATCGCGACATGCGGCGCGCCGAAGAAGCGAAAGTTTTCGAACGCCTGGCGGGACGACGCTTCACGGTCGCCGCGCTCCACGCCGACGGCTTGGTACAGCTGCCATCCGCTGGCGCGGCGCCGGTCACGGTAGACGCCGCGGTACTCGGCTGGGGCATCGAAATCGAACCTGGGCGGGTTGTGTCGCGCCCCGTTCGTCATTGCCTCGCGGAAGCGTTCCGTGCCCTCCCCGCTGGTCACGATGACCTGCCACGGCTGTGTATTGCACCACGAGGCCGATCGTTGCGCGACGGTGAGTAGTCGATCGATCGTTGCTTCGGGAACCGGACGGTCCTGGTAGGCGCGGCAACTCCATCGGGTGGCCAGAAGGTGCTCCAGGACAGCGGCCTCGTCCGTTTGGGGGGTGGTGACATCGGCTGGCGCGGTCATGCTCGACACCATAGCACATAATATATAAAAGATGTCGACTGTGAGACGGGTCGGAATCTGCTTTTGGTCATCGATGAGGGGGACGGGGAACACCGTTCACATGGGTCGGTGGGATGTCGGATCTGGTGCACGCTCCGTTCCTGGTGCGTCTCACATCTTCAGTAATGCTTGGGCGTTGGTGCGGGCGATCTTGATGTGGTCGTTGTCGTTGATTTCGAGTCGGTCGAACCAGTCGGCGGCTTCGCGCATGTCCTCGAACGGGTAGTCGGCGGAGAACAGGAGCCGGTCGGCGCCGACTTCCTGGATGGTGTTCAGAAGGGCCGGGGTGCGGAAGTTTCCGCTGGTGGTGAGGTAGAAGTTGTTGCGGAGGTAGTGGCCGAACGAGTGCTGGATGTCGATGCCCCGCGGTGCGACCGCAACGCGGTGGTCGGTGCGCCAGACGTTGAAGGGCAGCAGCTCGCCGAGGTGGCCGAGGATGATGTTCAGGTTGGGGTGCCGGTCGAACAAGCCGCTGCCCATCAGGCGGAGGGCGTGGGTTCCGGTTTCGACGGAGAACGCCCACGCGGACCCGTAGAGCCAGGGGTGGCCGTGGTACTGCGGCGTGGTGGACTCGAGCGGGTCACGCGGGTGCAGATAGACGGGAACATCGAGTTCCTCGACAGTGGACCAGAATTCGGCGTATCGGGGGTCGTCGAGGTAGACGACGGTGTTCTCGTCACCGACCTGGGAGAATCCGTTGACGAGGGCGCCGACGAGGCCGAGTTCGGTGACGGCGCGACGTATTTCGGTGGTCGCGGCGGCGGGGTCCTGCATGGGTAGTGCGGCGAACGAGGCGAACCGGTCCGGTCGGTGGGCCACCTGTTTGGCGGCGTAGTCGTTGAGCCGCTGAGCCCAGTCGACGGCCTGGGCGGGGTCGTGCAGGGACTGGATGCCCGGCGAGAGGAGGGAGAGAACGGCCTTGCCGATACCGCACTCATCCATCAGCTGCAGGCGGGAGTCGTGGATATCGAGCAGCATGTCCCGGTGTGCGGGCCAGGCGTCTGAGGTGAAGTGCGTGGCGGACTGCTCGACGATGTTGGGGTCGGTGGCCCCGAAGTGCTCTTCGAGGGCGATCTTGTGGACCATGTGAACTCCTGGCGATACGTGGGTAGGGTGACCGAGAATTGCGCGGTTCGGGTTCAGGCGTGGACGGGTTCGGGTAGCCGCGCGCCTTGGCGCTGCAGTACCTGGCGGACCGTGGTGGTGGTGACTTCGCCGGTCAGGGCGTGCTGGGCGGCGGCGATTCCGGAGGCCTGTCCGGTGGCGAAGGCTGTCCCCATCACGCGCAGGGAGGCTCCGGCTTGGCGGTCGCCGTCGAGGGTGCGGCCGGCGGCGTAGAGGTTGGACCGGTTGACGCTCTGCAGGCAGCCCAAGGGGATGGGGTAGTAGCCAGGATCTCCGATGAATTTCCAGGTGGAGGGAATTCCCGCGCCGGGGTGGTATTCCATGGGCCAGGCGCCGATGGCGACCGCGTCCTCCGGGGTGGCCGGGTGCAGGATGTCGTCCTCGCGTAGTCGGTGCCGGGCAATGATGTGACGCGACTCGCGGGTGCCGAGTTCCGGCCCGGTGGCGACGATGTAGGCGTGTTCGGCGCCCGGAATGGTGCGGACGGCGTCGAGGTAGGCGTGTGCTTGCAGGCGGGCGTGGCGTTCGGCGCGGCTGGTGTCGGCGGCCGAGCGGGCGTCGTACCCTTCGTCGATCATGTAGGCGATGACGTCACCGGAGATCGGCATCTGCGCAACCAGACCGGATTCGGCGAGCAGATTTTCGGCGCCGGCGGCCTTCGCCGCTCGGACCGCAGCGCCGAGGGTGGCGACGGTGACCTCGGACCCGGGGTCGATGCCGCCGAAACGGACACCGAGACTGCCGTTCTGGACCCACCCGTCGGTGCCGTATCGGACGTCTGCGGCGGCGTGGTGGGCGAGGTCGGCGTCGCCGGTGGCGTCGACGAAGGCGTCTGCGGTGAACCGGTGCACCCCTTCGTGGTCGGCGACCTCGACGGAGGTGATCCGATCACCGGCGGTGTGCGCCCCGATCAGGAGGCTGTGCAGTCGGACCTGGACACCGGCGTCGTGGGAGAGCTGGTCGAGGACGACCTTGGCGTTCTCCGGGTCGAAGACGACGGTGACGGCGTTGTATTTGCGTGGCTCGCTGACCGCACCCCGGGACCGGAGGGCGTCGACTACTTCGTCGGCGATACCGAAGACGACCTGCTCGAGGTCGTCGCGGGTGTAGAGGCCGCAGTAGGTGACGACGTTACGCAACGTGGCGGCACCGCCGAGGCAGGGCCCACGCTCGATCAGGAGGGTGCGCGCACCGGCCCGGGCGGCCGCGACGGCGGCGGCTACGCCTCCGGATCCGCCTCCGGCGACGATCACGTCGTAGTGGTTGTTCGCCGGTTCAGTGGTCGAGGTCATGGGGTAGGTCAGTCCTTTCCATTGGTGGCCAGCAGGGGCTGACCGGTGGGCTCTGAGTTGGTCGCGGCCGTGGGCGGAAGGTGCTCGTGGATGTCGGCTGTGCGCAGCCCGAGCATGGGGACGATGCCCAGCAGTGGGCCGGCGGCCAGGACCAGGAACACGACCTGGAAAGAGCCGGTCGCGCCGTACACCAGGCCGACCACGGTGGGCACGAGGGTGCTGCCGAGTTGCCAGAACGCGTTGACACCCCCGGCGGCGGAGCCGGCCAGCTGCCCGCCGGACAGTGTGGGGATCATCGCGAGCATCACCGGGCTGTAGACGTAGGCGGCGATACCGAGCACGGGTGCGATCCAGAGGAATTGGGTCACCGTGGTCGCGAAGCTGAAGGCGATCAGGCAGACGGCGAAGGTGGCCAGGATGGCGATGGTCAGGTTCTTGCGGCTCAATCCGAGTGCATCGCCGATGAAGCCGATGACCGGTTTGGACGCCACGGCGACGGCGCCGAAGATGACCACGACGGTGCCGGCTTCGACGGGGTCGATCCCGACGCCCTTGACCATCAGCAGGTTCGACCAGGTCACGAAACCGTAGGTGCCCCACAGGGCGCAGAAACCCGCCAGGCCCAGCAGGAGCAGGCTGCGGTTGTGCAGCAGCGGCCGCAGGTCCGGGCGGCCCGACCCCTTCTCCCGAACAACCAGCGGGCCCGGTCGCAGCAGGATCAGGCACACCACCCCGAGAACCATGGAGATGACGCCGAACAGGTGATATGAGGTGCGCCAGCTGTGCGAGGCGATCAGCGTGGGAACCACGGCATTGGCAACCACGAGACCCAGCGAGGTCGCGGTCATGAACACACCCATCGCGAAGCCGCGGCGCTCGGGAACGAACCAGCTGGTGATCAACTTGACCCCGGCGCCGAGCTCGGCGCCTGCACAGAGTCCGATGCAGGCCTGGAACAGCAACCCCATGGTGCGGGTGTCGGCCTCCCCGAACGCGAGCATGAACCCGCCGGACAGTAGAATGCTCAACCCCACCGTCACCCGGCTACCGACCCAGTCCGCGACGAAGCCGCCGACGACGTTGGAGAGGACGTACCCGATGTAATACGTCGTGGCGAAGAGCCCGAGACCGGCGATCGCGACGCCGAGATCGTCGCCGACCGACCCCGCGGCCGGACCCCAGGTCGCGCGATCGACCGAAGTCATGGTGAAGGCGGCCCAACAGAGCACGAGTACAACCCAGCGGTACCTGGTGCCGGACGCGGCGGTGGATATCGCGGCCATGAAGATGTCCTTTCGAGCGAAGCGTGACGGAAAACCCACATCACGCTCGTCGGCGGTTGTGGTGCCCACCACAATGAAAGCCCACTCGGTCGCCGCGATCCAATGCCGTTTCTCTGGTCCCGGTATGATCAAAAGTTATGGCACCTGCTCGGTGTCGTCCGAGTCGGGGAGAACCGGGTGGAGCTACGGCAACTGCGCTACTTCGTCGAGGCGTGCGACCGCGGTTCGCTGTCCGCGGCCGCGAAGTCGTTGCTGGTGTCCCAGCCCGCGCTGACGCGTCAGATCCAGCTCCTCGAACGCGAGTGCGGGGTTCCGCTGTTCGATCGCGTACCCTCAGGAGTTCTCCCCACCGCCTCAGGAAAAGCCCTTTACCAGCACGTAGTGACGATGCTCCGGTACGCGGACACCGCCCGCGATGCCGCGCGGGACGCCGGCCCGGTCCGCGAGACCGTGGAGGTCGGACTCGTCCCCGGATTGCCCTCACCCTGGTTGGACCGGTGGATCGACGCCGTCCGGGACACGCTGCCCCAGGCCTACCTGTCGCTGTCCGACGGGAGCAGTAACACCCATCTGCAGCGTCTGCGCGAAGGACGCCTGGATATCGCATTCCTGCATGAGCCGCCCCCGGCGGATCTGTTCCATCACCGGGTCCTCGAGGAATCGTTCGGGGTGGCGATCGACCCGAGCATCGACGTCCCCGGCGACCTTGACGACACCTGGCGGCTCGCGGCGCTGGACGGACTCGACGTCTTGGTTCATTCCCGCGAACAGGTCCCCATCGGGCACGATCAACTCGTCGCGGCCGCCCATCACGCTGGCGCGACCCCGCGGTGGCATTTTGCGAACTACACCGAGAATGCCCACGCGTGCCTGAGGGCGACCGGATCGACCGCGGCGATCCTGGTCGGCACCAGCGCTGCGCGACTGCTCCCGGACTGGACGTGGCGACGCCTGGTCGATCCACCGCTGACGATGCAAACCTGGATCGTCCGTCAACCCGTCGTGCGCACCGTGGTCGCAGCGGTCGCCGCCGCGATCATTAGTGCGGTGGATGCGTCCTGACCTGTTCCTCACACGGTGGCCGCCACCCACCCACGGACGGCTTCTGAGATCGTCGCTATCGACTCAGCTGAGGCGAACCCGCAGTATTTGGTGGCTTGCGCACCGAATCCGCACGGGCTCATCGGGGTGTTCGTCATTGTGAGCGTCGAGGGTGAGGACGCGCTGATCGAGTCCGTCGACGAGGCGGCGCCGGGCCGCTTCCCATTCCACTGCAAACTGTCGCGGCTCGTGCCCGCTGAGTCGTTGCCGCGTTCTCTGCTCGCGGTGCTGGACGGCTCGGCGGCGAATCGTGCACGGTGGGGTTGGAGCGCAGCGGATTTCGGGCGCGGGCCAGGTCTGCGACCAGGCGCCCGCGATCAGCCCACCGACACGGTCGTTTGTCAGCGGCTAATGCGGCAGCGTGTGGTCGGGGTCGGCGTTGGTGTGTGTCCGCGGGCCGCACCGCCGATGGGCGGATCTGCTGTCGGTTGGGATGAGGAGATGAGGAAGCTGACCCGGCTGGCACGGGAAGCTGACGAGATCGCCGAGCAGTACCGCCGCGACCACCGAGGAGCACGCCGGGTGTTGTGCCGGCCTGGGATCCAGCTGAGGTGGAGCTGGAAGGTCTTGAACCGGTGGTGTGGGCCGTCTATGGGCCCGTTGAAGAGCGTGCTCAGGCGCCGTCCCTCGGATGCGTCGGGCTTCCTCAGGCGCAGTCCCGGCAGATCAGTTGCGTACTGTCGGCGAGGCGGCTGCGGTGATGGACCAGGAAGCAACTGGTGCAGGTGAATTCGTCCGACTGCTTGGGGATGACGCGGACGGTGAATTCTTCACCGGACAGGTCGGCGCCGGGCAGTTCGAACGACTCTGCGGTGTCGGTGTCCTCGACGTCGACGACGGGGGA
>NZ_LTCZ01000095.1:22814-25654 GCF_001583455.1 Rhodococcus sp. LB1
GCGTCGTAGTCGGTGGCCATGGTTGTTGTACCTCATGCTCTGGGTGTTCGGACCCGCCAGATTAGAGGGTCCGGCGCCGCGACACACACCCGGGGTTATGGGGTGCCATGGCCGCTCGCCGTCACCGGTGCGACAAGGCGATCGGCACGAGCGGTCATTCGCCTCAGCGTCGACAGGAAAGTTCACATCCAACGCCCAGGGAAATTGGTCCGGCTACCGCATCAGCCCCCCGGAGGGCCGCCGCCTCAGTTCGCGATCGCCCACGGTTCGATGCTGCCCTCGGGTACCTCTGTGCTGACAACCTGCGGCACTACTCCCGAAACTGTGTGGAAGTGTCGTTCCATGCGCGGAGGACGTCGTTGCAGAGGGTGGTCTTGAGGTTGCAGAGGTGCCCCAGGTCTGATGTTCGCGGGGTCATCGCGGCCTGGAGTAGATGGAGGAACCTGTTCCGTTGTACGCCGAATTTGATGAACAGGTCCTCGGTGTCGGCGCCGCCATAGGGCGCCCATTCGATGGCGAAGGCAACGAGCGCCCGGTCCGTGGGGCTGATGGAGTGCACGCTGGTGAGGAGATCGCAGGCACGCAGGGATTCTCGTAGCCAGTCGAGCGCGGGTGAGCCGGTGGGAACACCAGTGCGGGCGGCGCGCCGTCTCCGGGCCGGGCGGTTGCCGATTCGGCTGCGCTCGGGGTGAGCCCGACAGGGGGCGCTGGTGTCTGCAGCGGATGGGTTAAGCGTTGCCGGTGATGTCCTCGGCGGTGGGGCGGGTTTTTCGAACATGGATGCCTCTAGCGGGTGAAGAACTGATCGGGCACTTCCATAGTTGGTGTTCACGGACGGATCCGGACCGGCCATCCGGCGGGGTGGGGTGCCTGTTTAGGTGCCCGCGCGCAGGTCGGTCGGTATGGGTGGCCGGCTCGGTAGGTGCCTGCTCGGGTCCTCTCGCACCGTCGCAGACCTGTAGGGGTCGGGGTTGTCGATGGTCGCGTCGCGGGTGGCTTGTGGATGTGACGGCTGTTGCCCGAGGTCGTCATGCAGCACCGCTCGGCCGGCGGGCGAATGGCGGCTCGTCGACGGGCGGCCGGTCACCGGCTCCGGGCCGCCCCGGCCGAAACCGCAGGGGGGCGTTTCTTGATGCCGTTGATCGAGAGCACTCGGCCGGTTCCCCGGACAGCGAATGCCGGGATGCTGTGACCGGGCGCGGATCGACTCGAGGGAGCGCTGCGGGACCGGATGCCGGTGCCCGCCCTGCCGACGGGGTGTGGGCTTAGGGTGAATTCGGGGGTGGAATCGATGCGCGTCGGCGCGTACCGGCGCCGCTCGGTTGGTTTTGCGCGAGAGGCACGCGATGACGGATTCGAGCGCGGATACCGCGCGGGTTTCGTTGCGGGTGCTGCTGTGGCTGGCTATCGGCATTCTGGTGACGTTGTTCGCGGTGTCTGCGGTCTTCTCGGTGTACGGGCGATTGGCGGTGCGGGCATCCGTCGACGACTTGTCCGAGCAGCTGCTGCCCGCGCAGCGGGCGGTGGCCGAGCTGACCACGTCGTATGTGAACCAGGAAACGGGACAACGCGGGTACGCCCTGACCGGTGATCCGCAATTCCTCGAACCCTATGACGAGGGCCGGCGTGACGCTGCCGCACTGCATACCCGACTGGACACGCTGCTCGCCGAGGATGCGGCCGCGCAGGCCGCGCTGCAGACGACCGTCGAGGCGGCCGAGGCGTGGCGGGCGCGGGCAGCGGAGCGGGAGATCTCCGCACGCCGCGACAACGCGAGTGAACCGGATCGGATCCTGTCGGAGACCGCGGCGGGCAAGGAGTTGTTCGACGGCCTGCGCGCACGGCTCGCGGCGTTGAGTGCCCGCACCGACGTCCTGGTCGCCGAGCAGGTCGAACGAGTCCATTCGGCGCAGGCGCTGGCGAACATCGCGACCCTTGTCGGGTGTGTTCTCGCCGTGGTCATGGTCGTGACCGCGGTGTATCTGACGCGGCGGCTGCTGACACGGCCGATCGATCATCTTCTCGCCGATATCAGCGCGGTGGCCGGCGGCGACTACGGGCGGGAAATCGACACCGACGGGCCTCGGGAGGTGGCGATCATCGCGGGCGCCGTCGACACGATGCGGATCAGCCTTTTTGGCGCAGAACGAACAACTCATGGCAGCGGAGCGGGCCAGCGCACGTGATGACGAACAGAGCCGGATGGCGGCAGATCTGCACGATGTGACCCTCCAACGTGTGTTCGGTCTGGGCCTGATGCTGACCTCCCTAGGATTCCGGCATCCACGTTTGTCGGCCGAACTGGACCCGCTGATCGACGAGACCGACAGCATCGTGCGTGGATTACGTGCCGTCATATTCGATCTCACCCAGTCCGCGGCGGCCGGGCGGTCCGGGGATGTGGGCAGCCTGAGTGCCTCGGTGAGTGAGATCGTCGAAATCAGTGCCTCAGCCCTCGGTTTCACCCCCGACGTCTGTGTCGAGGGGCCGATCGACCGGTATTCCGACCGCGAAGCCGGGGCGGAACTGCAGGCCGCCCTGCGCGAGGCCCTGAGCAACGTCGCCCGCCACGCACAGGCGAGCGCATGCACGGTCCGGGTCACCGCGGACGAGGACGGCCTCGTCTTGAAGGTCAGCGACAACGGCACCGGAATCGTTGCGGGAGTTGCGCAAGGATACGGACTGACGAACATCCGGGACCGTGTCGAGCGACTCGGCGGTCACGCGGTCGTTCGCGACCTGGAGCCGGGGACGGAGGTCGAGTGGGCGATACCCGCACCGAAGGCGTCTCCACACATCACTGATCGACCGCCGACTTAGCCCGAATGCACCGATTCGTT
>NZ_LTCZ01000096.1:0-350 GCF_001583455.1 Rhodococcus sp. LB1
GTGTAGAACACCGCCTCGTGCGGCGACCCCAGCGCCCGCAACTCGCCGGCGATCATCGCGAACGCCGCATCCCAGCCGATCGGCTCGTAATGCGTGGCCCCCGGCAGCAACACCATCGGATGCGTCAACCGGCCCTGCTGCCCCAACCAGAACTCGGTACGCCCCAGCAGATCCGCCACCGAATGCTCGGCGAAGAACTCCGGGCCGACGGTGCGGGTGGTGGCCTCCTCCGCCACCGCCTTCGCCCCGTTCTCACAGAACTCCGCATGCTTGCGGTGCCCCGGGGTCTCCGGCCACGCACACCCCGGACAGTCGAACCCTTCCCGCTGATTCAACTTCATCAACGTCCG
>NZ_LTCZ01000096.1:356-57301 GCF_001583455.1 Rhodococcus sp. LB1
GGAACACCTGCCGCATAGGACTTCTCGTGCGTGACGACGACATCTTCCTCGTCGAAGGTGTACCTGTCGGTGCTGGGCTTGGTCAAGGGTGTTCCTTCAAAAGTGTGGGTCGAGGTCCGTCTGGTGGTGCGGATTAGGCGGATTCTCGTGGATTCGTGCGACGCCGGCTCTTCTTGTGGGCGGCGCTCATCTCCATGTGAGTTCTGTGATTTCGGTATCCATCGGTCGCACCGGTCTCGGGGCTGGCACGTAGCCTTTTTAGTTCGTCGATGGGCAGTACACCGTCGGGAAGGGTTTCGAGGATCCGAGCGAGATGTTCATCGTATCGAGCTGCTCATGCCGAACTCGACGAGAACGTCTTCTGGTCGTGGTCCGCCGAAAGGCATCCATCGGCGTGCGAACTCGAGGATTGCCGTGTCGATGCTGTCCACCGTTTTCGTCCTTTCTGAGTTCGCGGCTGGGCCGAGCGCGACGTGTTCGTCCTCGGTGAGGTCGTGCGTCTGGTGGTGACAGTTATCCGCGCCGGCGTTCGGAGGAGATCGGTGTCCTCGGGATGCGCGGATCGGTGAAAGGATCGGTGCCGGCCATGGCGATGACCCGTTGTTGGACGCGCGCGAGTGCGATCTGGCGGATCAGGTGGAGGGCGCACACCCGTGATCGTCCCGGTGCAAGCAGGCCAACGGTGGTGATCACGGCATGACGGAGTAATGGGAGCATGCACGCTTCCTTAGTAGTAGGGAGTGTTGTCAGGGCTCTGCGAGGGGTTTTGGCGCTCGTCAGCTCGCAGTATCTGCGGGATTTTCGTCGCGTCGTCAAGTGCGGTACGCAGCCTCTCGCGGGAGTCGATGTCGAGTTTTCGGTAGATGTTTCGCCGATGCCATTCGACAGTGCTCATCGTCAGGTAGAGGGTTTCGGCGATGCTTCGGGTGGTCATACCGTCCGCGAGCAGGCCTGCGATCCGTTGTTCGCTCGGGGTCAGCGCCTTGAGTCCTCGCAGGACCGGTCTGCGGGGCCGTGCCCCACTGACGAGCAGTTCCTGATGCGCCTGCTGCTCGACCGCCGTGGCCCCGGAGTAATGGGCGAGATCCAGGGCCTTCCGAAGGGTCTGTCGGGATTGAACCTTGCGCCCGGCCCGGCGTTGCGCGGATCCCAACTCGATGAGGGTACGCGCCATTTCGAGGGGCGAGCTTTCGGTGGACTCGAGTACGGTGGCCGATTCTTCGAGCAACGCGATGTCGGGGTTGGGTGAGGCGATCAGCGCCCGGTACCGGAGCGCAGAGCCCAAAGTTGAGCACAGCCCGAACTCGCGTGCAAGCTCGATGCCGCGGTCCATCAGTTCGATAGCCGCATCGGTCTTTCCGATCGCGTGGAGCGCGAGCCCCGCGAGTGATCGCCAGGGGGCGAGCATGTAGCCGGGGTTGTGGAAGCCATTGGCTTCGAGAAGGTTCCCCGTGCTGAGGAAGTCGTCGGCGGCGCCGACGTTGTCTCCTTGAACCAGGCGTAGCCGGCCCCGGGCCATGTAGAACCAGACATTCAACGTTCGCGTCTCTCGGCTGCGGAGTTGCGTCTCTGCATCGTGAACGACCTCCGCTGCCAGCTCGAGTTCCCCGCGGTCGAGCAGGCAGTAGGCCATGAGTCCTTGCGGCGCCGGGACGGTCGAGTTCCAGCCGCGTTTCATTCCCAGGATCGCGGTCTGTGCGTCGACCATCGCCTCGCTGACTCGCCCGAGCGAGTACATCGCCATCGACCTGGCGAGAGAAATCTCGGCGAAGATCAAGGAGTCGCCGCGCATGCGAGCGTCGGTGAGGACACTGCCGGCGACCTTGGCGGCGTCTTGGGCGCGCCCACACCAGGTCAGGGCAAGGATGGCGTGGCTGATGGTCATGCCATCGGAGGTCTCTCGCCACAATGTCACACCGTCGCCGAGGGCTCGAAGAATAAGTTCAGCGTGGTCGGCGGAGCGGGGCACGGACATGGCGCGGAACACACCCAGGTGCAGGACCAGAAGGCGTTCGGCTGAACTCAGCGCGGCGTGTGACGGGAACGTTGCGGCGAGTGCGCTGACCCGTTTGTGGGCTTCGTGGGGGTGGTCGGCCAGGTAGGTCGCCGAGGCCATGTATCCGGCCTCGAATCGCAGGGCGAGGTCGCGGTCGCGGTCGGTGAAGGTGTCCGCTCCGCGGCGGAAGACGGGCAGCGCTTCGGCCGGGCGACCGTACCGGAACAGGGTTTGGCCCAGTGCATGCATTGCCCGCGCCTGTTCTTCCGGTTCGTCGATCAGTTCGAGGGCGGCTTCGAGGTGACCGAGAGAGTTGGTCTCACCTGCGGCGGCTTCCATGATGCCGAGGTCGATCAGCAGGTTGGCGTGTTGGCGCGGGTCGTCATACTTCATCGTCAGGGCGCGGCGCAGGTAGCAGGCAGCCGCGCGGGGAGCACCTTTTCGTGCCGCGCTCTTCGCTGCCGAGTGCAGGGCCGAGTGTGCCCACTCGGCGTCGGTCGGGGTGCCTCTCATGACGTGCACCGCGACTTCGTCCATGTCCGCATCCGACGCCCGGAGCACTTTGGCGGCCTCGAGATGCAATCTCGCTCGTTCATGCGAGGGGAGTTTCCGGTAGACGGCGGCGCGGATCATGGGGTGATAGAACGACACGTTCGCCTCGTCGGCGAAAATCTGTGCCGCGGTCAACCGTTCGGCCGCGATGGTGGCATCCGCAAAGTCCAGGCCACCCAGTTCTGCCGCGGTGGTCAGTGATGTGGAGGTGCCCAGGACGGTGACAGCACGAGTCAGGGCCAGCGCGTCGTCACCGAGCCGTGCGATGCGGAGCAAGACGCTGCGCGTCACCGATTCGGGTGCGGTGTCGGGAACCACGCCGGACGGGTCGGCGGCTCCGACGGCTGAACGCGAAATCATCGCCGTGGCGAGTTCACGAAGCAGGAATGGGTTCCCGCGGGTGGCCGTCCAACTCTCCTCGACCAGGGCGTCATTTTCTCCGGCGTCGGGTAGCAGCGTGTGCAGTAGCTTTTTGACTCCGTCGCGGCTCAGCTCGGTCGGTTGGAGGGTATGCGAGGCCTGTAACGCAATCCTGGCGACGAGTTCGTTCTCCGCTGCGGGGTCGCCGGTGCGGACCGCCCCGACGATGGTGACCGGGAGGTCCCCCAGTCGCTGGGTGAGATAGAGCAGAAACCGTATGGACAGCTCGTCTCCCCACTGCAGATCGTCGGCGATCAGGACCAGTGGCCGCTCTTCGGCAAGGTTGGCGATCAACCAGTAGAGGCTGTGCAGGAGTACGAACTGATCGGTCAGCGCGGTGGTGGTCTCGTGCAGTGGGCGGTGGAGCATCGGCTCGGCCAGAGCGGCGTGACCACGGAAGACCGCGTCCCGCTCGGCGGAGGTGGCCCGTGTGAGCCGGGTCTCGAGGAGTCGTAGGACGAGCCCGAGCGGAAAGTCCTGCTCGAGTTCTCCTCCACAGGTGGTGAGTACCTCGGCCCCGACCTCCACGCCGATGTGATGCGCGGCGGTGAGTAGTCTCGACTTCCCGATCCCGCTGGGCCCCTCGATCAGCAGCATCTGGCCGTCCCCGCGGGCTCCGCTGCGCACGGCCCGGGTAATCGCCTCGACCTCTCGGCCGCGTTCGAACAGTGGAGCGGGCACGTCGGCCCGCGTGGGACGTTCAGGAGTGGGCATGTGCTCTTTCTCCGCGGACGGTACGGTCCCCGGAGTTGTCGGGCGTACTGCGGTCACCGGAACGAGTCGGTGTACTGGTTCTCGACGTCATTGATGAAGTCCAAGTGCGCCTGTGACGCATCGAGGTCGCCGGAACAGCCGAACTGTGAGATGTGGTCGCGGTCCCGCGTCCCCGGCCATGCGTGCTCCGCGTCGTCCACTCTGATCAGCCGTACGGCCGCGAATCCAGTCGAGTCACGATAGTCGACGGCGTGAATGGTGTCGGTGATCGCCCGCACCGTCGGAACTGGTTCACATCCCACTGCGCCAGCCCAGCGCTGTACCGCTGACTCCACCGATTCCGACCACCGGCTGCCCGCGCCCCCGTCGTAGGGGTTGAGGTGATCGCGCCGTCCGTGAATCGCGAGCACCGGCGCGCACTCGCCCACGCCGTCGACGAAACGCACTCCACTGACGAAACACACCGAAGCGAGTGAGCTGCCGGATCGTGCGGCCAGGTGCGCACTCAATCGAGCGCCCCCGGAATAGCCACGCAAGTGGATCCGCGACGGGTCGGCACCGTGCCGCTGGACGACTTCAACGATAAGTTCACCGATGAACATCACGTCGTCGGGTTCCTGCCGTGGCTCGGATTCACCGGGCAACGGGCTGCCGGGAACGTTCCACGCCCAGCCTGTAGGCCATTCGGGCAGGAGACGAAACGGAATGTCGGCCCGTGGCAATACGACGACTGCCCCTCGTTCAGCCAACGAGTGCGCGGCAGTGACTGCGATGTGTTCTTCCGGTGACGACCCGCTACCGTGCAAATCGACGATGACCGGCGACGTTGCCAGGTCGCCTCCGACCGCACTCACCATCGTGTATCGGCGCACGTCGTCACCGACCCGCATTTCGAACGATTGCGCTGTCGTCAAGGGTGTGCGCATCGTCAATCTCCTTCGCTGATAAGCACTACGGGGTAGCTTCGGTGCGGGTTCTGCGGGTAGCCCGTCCCGTTGCCCGGGCCACTATCTGACCGTCGGCGACGCGGACCAACCGGACTGTGTAGAGGTTCTCGCGGGCCAGGTGCTCTGCGACGGTCGCGGTGGCGATCAGGCGATCGCCGCGATACGCGGGACTGAGGTAGTCGATGTGGACACCGCTGACCACCCCGGTGTTGATGCCATCGTTGGCTGCTGCCGCCAACGCGGCCCCGACGATGGAATAGAGCAGTGCGCCATGAGCGGTCGCGTGAGGATTGAGGTGATGGTGATTCACCGTCAGCGCCGCGGTAGCGTGGCCTTCCCTGAGCGTGTCCACCTCGACTCCGAGATAGTCTGCGTATGCGTCTTGTCGGTGATCGGTCTCCACATCGTCTCCATTCGTTTGTGCGGCCGGCCCGAGGTGCCGGCACCGCGTCGCCTGAGCATCACATTCACTGTGTGAGCGCGGACTTCTGCACCTTGCCCATCGCGTTGCGGGGCAAACTGTCTACCACCCTGACCTCCCGGGGGCGTTTATGCCTCGAGAGGTTGTGTGACACGAACTCGATCAGTGCCTCCGATTGTGCAACGTCGCCTACGACGTACGCGACGATGCGTTGACCCAAGTCGGCGTCCTCGACCCCGATTACGGCCGCCTCGATGACATCGGGGTGATCCAGTAGCGCCGCTTCGACCTCTCCAGCACCAACTTTGAACCCTCCGGTCTTGATGAGATCGACGGATTCCCGGCCGACGATCCGGTGGTAGCCGAAGTCATCGACGACGGCGACGTCACCGGTGCGGAACCATCCGTCCTCGGTGAAGCACTCTGCCGTGGCGTCCGGTAACCCAAGGTAGCGATCGAACAGGTTGGGTCCCTGCAGTTGCAGTTCACCCACGGTTTCACCGTCGGCTGGTACGGCAACGCTGTTCTCCATGATCCTGGTACGCACACCGGGCACCGGGGTGCCGACCCACCCCGGCCGGCGTTCACCGGTGGCACGCATGGCCAGCGCGATCAGGGTCTCGGTCATTCCGTAGCGTTCAACGGGGATCTGGCCGGTCAGTTCGGCCACTGCGGCGGCGACCGATACCGGTAGCGGCGCACTGCCCGACACGAGGAGCCGAGCGCTGGCCAATGGTCGGGCGGTGGCCGGATCCGCGACCAGGCGCGACCAGATAGTGGGCACCGCGAAGACCACCGCGTTGGGGTGGTTATCGGCTGCGGCAGCGTAGTTCGCCGGAGACGGACGTCCGGTGTGAACGAGGCTGCCGCCTCGGCGAAGTGCCCCGAGCAGACCGAGCACCAGCCCGTGGGCGTGAAACAGGGGCAGGCCGTGGATCACGACGTCGTCCCCGGTCCAGTCCCACGCGGTGGCCAGCCCGTCCAAACCGGCCGCCATCGCGCCGAGCGACATCACCACACCTTTGGGTTTGCCCGTGGTCCCGGAGGTGTACATGATCATCGCGGTGTCGGTGGGCTGCCCCTCGGACCAGATGGGCGTGCGCCGTTCTGTCCGATCGACGGGGATTCGCTCGATTTCTGGATCCGACTCCCCCGGGGGGCCGAGTAAAATCGCGGCCTTGGAATCGCGGATTATGTGGTTACGTTCGACCACCCCGGCATCGGGCGGTACCGGCACGAACGGGACACCGGCCTGCAGACACCCGACCACGGCGACCACGGTTTCCACACTGGCCGTGGCATGGACTGCAGCGGCCGGTGCGCCGCGTATCCGTGCTGCGACGGCGCCGGCCGCTTCGAACAGTTCGTCACGCCGTAGCGTGATGTCCCCGATCGTCACAGCCGGTGCCGTGGTGTCGGCGGCGAGTGTCAGCTGGGGCAGGAGCATCATCGATCCGCTATTTCCTTCGATGTAGGTGTACGAATGGTCCTTGCGGCGTCACTCGCTCAGCTCGCTCCGGAAAGCGACAGATCCTTGCGGCGCTCGTCCTGCTTGTACGGTTTGCGCGCGACGGTTGCGCGGATCTCGGTTTGCGGTTCACCCGGATTTCCCCACAGCACCTTCACCTCGGTGCCGGGCTCCGAGTACTCGACGTCGATAAAGCTGATCGCCAGCGCCTTCCGGTATGTGTAGCTGTAACCCGGATGGGTTGACTGACCGACCTCGCGGCCGTCGACGAGGATCTTGTCCGCCCAGTTGCTCGCGAACGGAGGATGTGGAATCTCGAACAGGTGGTAGACGGGACCATCGCTGAACATCGACGAGTAGATCGCGATGAGGTCGTCGCTGTTGAATTCGAGAGTGACTCCCACCCTGCGGGGCTGGGCTACCAACGCCTCGAGTGCGCTGCGTCCGATGAAGTCGTGATCGAAGTTGATGCTCTTGGTCCAGCCGAGCTCGACCGGGTTCCGGTGGAGGCCCTCGATGTCCGGCCCGTCCCAGCTTCCGGTGAACGTCGCGCCGAAGTCGTAGCGCAACGGACCTTCCATGACGGTGCCGACCCACTCGTCGGGCAGGTGCTTGTCCATGAATTCGACATACTCGCGGTTGGTTCCGCCGGCAAGCGCGCTGAGGTAATGCACCGAGGCGGTCGGATACCAGGACTCGAGGTGATTGAGCTGGATCCACCGCCATCCGAGTCGACGGATGCCGAACTCCTGGCCGGCCTCCACTACCGCGGCGTAGACCTCGTCGTGGCCTTCCATCGGACCGTGGAGTTCGAAACCGATCTCCCCTGCCATGCCTTGGCGAAGCAGCATCACGCCACGGCCGGCGATGGTGGCGTACTTGCTGTTCATGAACTTGACGTCGCGGAGGCTGGCACCGGTCAGCTTCTCCATCAGCGGCAGTGCCTTCGGTCCGGACACCTGCAACTTGTGAGTGGACGGGAACGATGCCTTGGCATCGTAGTCACCGGTCTCGAGATGGAACAGCGTCCACTGCGGGACACCGCACTCGAGTTCGAAATCCTCTTCGCCGTGGCGGATCAGGATCCCCTCGGTGATCACATTCCCGTTCTCGTCACATTGGACGCAGTGCTTTGCTTTGCCGATGGGGAAGTTCGCGAAGCTGTTGATCGACAGATCTGACAGCAGGCGAAGCGCATCGGGACCGGTGATGCGAATCTGTGGGACGAACGACCAGTCCCCGATGTAGACGGTGTTCTTCCATGCCCACTGCTCATCCTTCCACCCCGTGTACTCGGGCAGTCCGATGTTCGGTGGATACGGCATCGGAGCTGCAGAGGTGAAGGCGCGGAACGGCGCTGAATCTGTCATCGGAGTGGAACCCTTCGTGAGATGTGATGCTGATGGTGGCTCGAGCGGTTACGTGAAGACGACGGTGCGGATTCCGTCGAGAAGGACCCGGTTCTGGGTGTGTCGTTGGACAGCCCGGGCGAGGGCGACGCATTCGGTGTCGCGGCCCAGCGCCGTGACCTCTTCCGCGGTCATCGAGTGGTCGACCCGGGCAACCTCCTGCTCGATGATGGGACCCTCGTCCAGATCACCGGTGACGTAGTGGGCGGTCGCGCCGACCAGCTTCACCCCTCGGTCATGAGCTTGGTAGTAGGGGCGTGCGCCCTTGAAGCTCGGCAGTATCGAGTGGTGGATGTTGATCGCCCGACCCTCGAGTTCCTTACACAGGTCGGAGGACAGGATCTGCATATACCGCGCGAGAACGACGAGGTCGACGCGGAGTTCTTCGACCAGTCGCAGAAGTGCTGCCTCGGCCTCGGGTTTCGTCTCCGACGTCACTGCCACGTGATGGAACGGGATATCGTAATGGTCAGCCAGGAATCCGAGGTCGGGATGGTTCGACACCACTGCCACGATCTCGATGTTGAGAGTGCCGATGCTGGCGCGGTACATCAGATCGTTGAGGCAATGCCCGAACTTGCTGACCATGATCAGAACTCGTTGCTTCTCACTGCTCTCAGCCAGCCGCCAGGCCATCGCGAACGTCGTTGCGATCGGTTCGAACGCCACCCGCAAAGCATCGATCGAAAGGGCGTGCGGATGTGCCCCTTCGAACTGGACGCGCATGAAGAACATGCCGCTGCCGGGATTACCGAACTGTTTGCTCTCGACGATGTTGCAGTCGTGTTCGACGAGAAACTTGGAGACCGCAAAGACGATGCCCGGCGAATCAGGGCATGACAACGTGAGCACGTAGCCGGGATTTATCTGCGGGGATGTCGAATTCATGACATCACACCATTTCCAGTACACCGTTGCCGGCGGCCCGGACGGCGTTGCGCCCGGCCAGGACGGCGTTGCGCAGCAGCCAGACATCGGTGACGGGTCCGATACCGCCTGGAACGGGGGTCAGAGCGCGGGCACGCGTAGCCACCTGGGCGAAGTCGACGTCGCCGACCATACGGACCGCACCGGTCTCGGGATCGCGGGCCGGGTTGATTCCCACGTCGAGGACGATGGCGCCTTCGCGCACGTGCTCGGCCCGGATGAGACCGGGGACACCGGCGGCCACGATCAGCACGTCGGCTCGTCGGGTATGCCATCCCAGACGACCGTTTTGGCTTGCCCAGACATCGATCGACTGCACCGCCGCCTGCCGGTCATAGGCGAGCGACACGGCCGGCTTACCCACTGTGTTGGAGCGCCCCACGACGACGATGAGATTCCGATGGTAGAAATCGGCGCGATTCTCACCGACGGCGTCCAGCCACGAGTCGAGCACGTAGAACACCGACGCTGCGGTCGACGGGACGAATCGGGGGGTGCCCAGGGCGAGCAGTCCCGCATTTTCCGGATGCACCGACTCGATGTCCTTCGCCGGGGAGAGCTCCCGGAAGACGTCGACCTCACAGATGTGTTCGGGAAGTGGCCGCAGGATCAGGATGCCGCTGATGGCGGGGTCGCTATTGAGGGCTCGGATCGTGTCCAGCAAGTCGTCTTGGCTGGTGTCGGATCCGAAGCGCAGTTGTCGACAGGGCACGCCGAGTTCGTCGGCGATCTTGCCGATCCGTCGTTGGTAGACCGTGGCTCCGTAGTTGTCGCCCACCACGACCGTTGCTATACCGCATTCGCCGCCGTCCGCCCTGAGCTGCTGGACTTCGAGGGCGACTTCTTCCTTGAGCTTGGCGGCGATCTTGCGGCCGTCGATCACTTCGGCGGTCATCGTGAACACCTCTCTGGGACTGACTGATCGAACTTTGCTGGTTGGCGGTCGGCGAATCGCACGTATCGGTGCCGATCCTGGTGTGCCTCATGCATCGACAAAACCCACTTTGCGGAGGGTGGGGCCGATGGTTTCGTAGGCGTGGTGGGTGTCGTGGTATTCCGCGATCTTGACGATGACGCCGTTCCGAAACTCGAACAGGAAATGAAAGTTGTTGTGGTAGATGCGTCCTTCGGTCAGTTCGGCATGGAGTGTTACTTCGACTGCGGCGCGGTCGCCTTCACATGTCTTCGCGCCAACGGTCAACTCGACGGCACCGGATACCTGTGCGCCGAACTCGTCCATGAACTCGCCGATTCTGTCTTCGACGTTTCCGGCGCCGGCCGACCACCAGGTCAAATTCTCATCTGCGTACCGCTCGATAGCGGTGCGCACACCCTGATTTGCCATCGTTTCGAAGAACAAGTCCACTGTCTCGGCGGTGGTAGTCGTCATCTTCGTCCCCGTTCGCGCGTGCATCTGTTGGTTTCTCGGTAATGGGCGGGTCTAGACCAGATCGGTGACGGTGTTGTCGACACCGAGCAGCGCCTTGCCGTAGACCTCGTAGCCGATGTCGGGGATGACGTGCGCGTGGCGTGCCCCGGTGCTCGAGTCGCGCCAGATCCGCTGCAGCGGGTTGTTCTCCGCGAAGCTGCCGGCGCCGCTGGCGAAGAGCAGGTCGTTGATGGCTTCCACGACGGTCTCGACGGCCTTGCCGGTGTCCGCGCGTACGCGTGCCCGTGTGGTGTAGTCGAGGTAGCTGCCGTCGGCAGCAGCGTTGTCGACGTCGTCGGCGCCGCGATACGCATGCAGCATCGCGGTGTCGAGTTTGGTCGCGGCCTTCGCGATGGCCAGCTGAAATGCGACCGAATCGGCCTGAGTGTCGAAGTGGGTGTACGAAATCGACTTCTTGGAAGCCTTCTCCGTCACCATCCGCAGGGCCGCACGGCCCATCCCCAGCTGCGGTCCGACCATGTTCAGTGTCAGGAATGGAACGAACGAGGAGCGGTACATCGTCTCGTCGGTGAGTTCGGTGGCATAGGTTCCTTGAATCGCCTGCGACACCGACATGACGCGATGACTGGGGACGAAGACGTCCTCGACGACGATGCAGTTGCTTCCGGTGGACTTCATTCCGGCGACATACCAGGTCTTTTCGATGCGGTAGTCGGTCGCGGGAACGAGCGCCATCCCACCGTCGACCGTCTCGCCTTCCGCGTTGGTCACCGGGATGGCGACCACGGCCCACGTCGCGTGCGAGGAACCGGATGCGAAGAACCATCGCCCGCTTACCCGGTACCCGCCGTCGACCTTGGTGGCCTGCGAACTCGGGGTGATGACGCCGCACACGCGTGCATCGGGGTCGCTGCCGAAGACGTCGTCTTGGGCACGTTGGCTGAACAACCCGGTCAGCCACGCGGTGCCGTTGAGGATCGTGGCGACCCAGGCCGTCCCTCCGTCTGCCTCGCCAATAGCGGCCGTGACCTCCATAAGGGTACGCATGTTGGTCTCGTAGCCCCCATAGCGCTTGGGGACTGCGAGCTTGAAGAGTCCGGCCTCGGTGAGCGCGTTGATCGATTCCTGGGCGACGCGGCCATCGGACTCGCCCTTGGCGGCGTTGTCAGCAAGCAGCGGACCCAGATCACGTGCGCGTTGGACTAGTTCGTCCTTGGTCGGCGCGTCGGTCGCCCGGTCACTTGTCTGCAGGGTGGTCATCGGTAATCCTCCTGAATGAGTTCTGCCGCGCGGTGTCTTCGGCGTGGGGCGCGGTTCGGTTCTCGTCGGCTTGGCCATTGGTGTTGGCTACCGGAGCGATCGGTGTTACTTCAAAAGCTTGTGATATCCATGATGTGTGACGGCCGCCACTCGCCTCTTGTGCGCTGAGCCACAACCTCGGCTGTCGAATTGCGCTGCACGGCGAGCGGATGGTCACGCCTCATCACAGAACTCGAGTGAATGGGGTTCGACACTCGGCCGCGGTGGCGTCGCCGACTACTCGGCCTTCGTTCAACCTTGCGAGTGCTGGCCGGAGTCGAGTCAGCTGCGCCGGCGGGGTGCGATGCCGGAGCGGCCGGCGAAGGTCGCTTCTCCTGCCAATTCGGCTTCCAGCTGGAGCAGGCGGTTCCATTTCGCCGTGCGTTCCGACCTGGCGAGTGAGCCGACCTTGATCTGGCCGGTTCGCCACGCCACCGACAGATCCGCGAGCCACGATTCCTCGGTTTCGCCCGATCGGGCGGATAACACCGTTGCGTAGGAGGAGTCGTTGGCGGCCTGAATGAGGGCGCGGGCGTCGGACACGGTGCCGATCTGGTTCGGTTTGACCAGGACCGCGTTGGCGGCGCCGAGCTTGTTGCCGTGCTGAAGCCGATCAACGCTCGTGGTGAACAGGTCGTCGCCGATGATCTGTGTCCGGGCGCCGAGTTGGTCGGTGACCTCGACCCACCCTTCCCAATCATCCTCGGCCATCGCATCCTCGATCGAGATGACGGGGAAGTCTTCGGCCCATTGCGCCAGCTCTTCCGCCCATTGCGCCGCCGTCAGCTGTCGGTCCTCGGCGGTGAGGACATATCGCTGCGAGGATGCGTCGAAAAACTGGGTGGCGGCGATATCGAGTGCGATTCCCACGTCGGTGCGGGGGGCAAAGCCGGCCCGTTCAATGCCGCGGGTGACGACGTCGAGTGCGGCGCGATTGGTGGGCAGTTGTGGACCGTAGCCACCTTCGTCGGCAACCAGAGCTGTGGAGTAGCCCAGGTCATTGAGGTGGGCGGCGGTGGCCCAGCGGACTCGGTCGACCCATTCGAGCGCTTGAGCGAAGCTGGTTGCTCCGACGGGCATGACCAGAACGTCCTGAATGTCCACCGCTCGACCGGCGTGTGCGCCGCCGGACAGGATGTTGATCATGGGCATGGGGAGCTCGGCAGGAAGGTCGTCAGCCGCGGCGTAACGCCAGAGCGGTTGTTGCGCGGCGGCAGCAGCGGCCTTCAGGGTCGCGAGTGAGACGGCCAGTGCTGCATTGGCCCCGAGCTTCGAGAGGTTCCCGGAGCCATCCGTTGCCCGCAACGTTTCATCGACGCCGCGCTGGTCGCTGCTGTCCAAACCGATCACGGCCTTCGCGAGCGGGCCGTTGACATTGGCGACTGCGCGGAGAACACCCTTGCCCCGGTAGCGGGAACCGCCGTCGCGCAGCTCATGGGCTTCGTGAGCACCGGTGGACGCACCAGACGGCGCGATCGCCGTGCCCGTCGCACCGCCTCGCAGCCGTACTTCACACGCCACGGTGGGATTGCCGCGGGAATCGAGCGCCTCCCAGGCGAGAACGGAGGAAATAGTTGAGCTCACGTCAGAACACTCCAGAGTTGTTGGACGACATCACTATCAATACTTCTTGCGTTGAGCAGCTCAATTGCGGCTCGTTGCGCGGCTTCTCGTTGTGGTGGCTCGAGGTATGCGGCGGGGGACTTGCCGTCGGTACGGGCCAGGACGACCGCGGCCGTATGCCGGACGAGGCCGAACGGGTCCGGTTTCAGTGCGCCGGGTACGTCGCGGTTGTACGCGGTCAGGAAGTTCTGCGCACACCCCCGGTACACCGCGCGGTGACGGGGCGCGTGCGCCGTCTTGCACATCAGGTGGGCGAGCATGAAGGCCAGGTCGAAAACCGGATTGCCGAAATGAGCAACTTCCCAATCGATCACCCACGCCGACGGTCCCGAGGCAAGCACATTCTTGGGCGAGTAGTCGCCATGAACCAGACATTTCGGGTGTTCGGTCAGTTCTGCGGCGAGCGCGCCCAGGGGGCCGGCGAGGTCGGGTAGCCGGCGTGCAACGGCCCGGTGAAACGGGTCGATTCGCAGGTCGACGAACGACTCGGTGTCACCGAATCGGGACGCGAGAATCGGGTCGCCGAAGGTGCCGGCATGCAGGGCCGCAAGGATCTCCCCGAGACGCGCTGCGGTATCTGCACTGCCTTCACTTCCCCCCGCCATGAGTTCGGACTTCCAGTCGTGGAGGTCTGGTGGGGCGTGCTGCATGACGAGGATCAGCCGGTCCTGATCGACCGAGGCAACCGACGGAACACTGTCGGGTACACGGTCACCGACCACCTGTAGTGCCGCGGCTTCGTTGAGGATCCGAGAGGGATCGGCGCGCCACTCCGCCGCAACCTTCAGTCGTGCGAGCGCCTGTTTGACCACCCAGGACCCATTCGAGGCGTGCACGGCGAAAGCATCGGCCGAGACGCCGCCACTGAGTACCTCGACAGTGCCGCCCCCCTCATCAACCACTCCGCGGTCGACGAGGTAGTCGATGACGGACTCCGCGGTCAACGCCGCATGCGGAGCGAGATGGGCCTCTGACTGGCTCATTGCGATTGTCCTACGGTTAGGCGGAGGTCGGCTCTGGCTAGAATGCCGGGGTTGACCGTGTTGACCGGTGGTGTCCCCGATAGAGCGGACAGCACGTTGGCTGCGGCCTGCTGGCGTAGATCATTGAGAGCTTCGACAGAATTGAAAGCCGCATGGGGCGTGACGATCACGTTAGGCAAGCTCAGTAGCGGATTGCCCGGTGCCGGAGGGTCGGCGTCGAGAACATCGATCCCGGCGCCGGCGATTCGGCCGGTGCGCACCGCGTCCGCCAACGCATCGGTATCGACGATCGGTCCGCGCGCAGTGTTGATGAGATAGGCGGTAGGCCGCATGGCCGCGATGACCGAAGCATCGATAAGTCCTCGGGTGTGCTCGGTCAACGGGATGTGGATGCTGAGGAAGTCCGCGGTCGCGGCCATGTCGATGAGCGACGGCGCTGCGGTTATGCCATCGGGCAGGGCGGAATCGGACACGGTGCGGCTATAGACCACTACCCGCATGCCGATTCCCTGAGCGCGCGATGCAAGCGCCTGGGCCGTCGCTCCCCAACCCACGACACCGAGGACGCTGCCGCGGATACGGAACATCGGCCCGGCCGCCATGTTCGACCATCCACCCGATCGCGTTTGCTCGGCAAACGACACGACTCGCCTGCCGAGGGTCAGCATCAGGGCGAGTGCGTGCTCGGCGACTTCGTCGGTGCAGAACACGGGCACCCTGCTGACCAGAATGCCCTGGCGGGTCGCGGCATCGACGTCGATGTTGTCGACCCCCACTCCGAACCGCGCGATCGTTCGGCAACGGACCGCGGCGTCGATGACGGTCGCCGGCAACGGGAGCCAGTTGACCATGATGGCGTCGAAGTCCGCGACCGCGTCGACGAGTTCATCATGATCGCTGCTCGGAGCAGCGACCACCTCGATGCCGGCCGCCCCGAGCACCGTCTGCTCGACGTCGAGGTCGGGCCAGGCGTGGTCGACCACCAGGACGCGGTCTTTCCCCGGCACTGCGTCACGGTGCGACAAAGCGGTGCCTCATCTGGCCGAGTTCGGGCGATGTGCTGACGAGGATGTCCCCGTCTGCCAAAAAGCGCGGCGGGTCCATCGTGGCTCCCACACCGGGAGGGGTGCCCGTGAAGATGAGGTCGCCGGGGAGCAGGGTTACCAGCCCGGAAAGGTACTCGATCAGCGCGGCTACCGAGAAGATCAGGCTCTGGGTGTGCCCTTTCTGGACTTGTTCGCCGTTGACCGAGCATGCGAGTTCAATGTTGTCGCGGTCCGCCAGTTCGTCCGGGGTGACGAGGAACGGCCCAATCGGACTGAAGCCCGGCCGAGATTTACCCAAGCTGAACTGCGGGAACTGCTTGGGTCGGTTTTGGGCCTCCCGGTCCGAGATATCCTGCCCGAGAGTGACACCTGCGACAACATCCCATGCATTCTCGGCTTTGACGGCGTTCACCGTCTCACCGATCACGACAACCAGTTCAACCTCCCAATCGACCTGCGGACCGGTGATGGTGATATCACCGGTCGGTCCCGTCACCGAGCTGGGAAACTTGGTGAAGGTCAACGGGCTGTCCGGCAAGGAGAAGCCGCCCTCGTCAACATGGGATGAGTAGTTCAGGCCGACTCCGAACACCTGCGGAGGACGGGGTGACGGTGCGTCCAACTGTTCTGTCACCAACGGGCCGGTTGGTGACAACGAGGCGGACGCCAGCCACTGCGTGAACTCACGCCACACGGGAAACACGTCAGTCGGCGACGGACCGAACGCGCCCTTGCTGGCCGTCTCGACATCGACGACACCCCCACCCGGATGTAGTACGACGAATCGGCCTGATTGATTGGCGAACTTCATGGCTGGTCTCCTTCGAGCGATGAGTTGGTCAACCCCGCCTCGGCGGCGCTGGTCGGGTTGGGGGATTAGACGGGTTTCCGCCACAGTTCGTACGAGTTCTCGCGAATGATGAGGCCGTCTTTGATGTGAAAGCTGTGCACTATCCGCATGTCGACAAGGCTGCCGACCGGCATCGGATGGTTCGGGAAACCGTGTCCGCTCACCAGTTTGACCAGCGCTTCGCTGTCGTCGAAGACTCGATCGGGAGTTGCGAACCGATCCACGCGCCGCGCAGAGATGAACTCGAGGCTGTCGCAGATCGCTCGGTAATTCTCGATGATTTTCGGCACGTTCCCCTTCTGGTAAATACGCCGCCCGGGGGTCTCCCACTCCACATCGGGGTGGTAGAGCTCGGCAAGCTTGTCCAGCTGCTCAGGGTTCTCCCATTCCATGTGCCAGTGCGCGAGCCACAGGGCCCGTTCCACCGTGCCGATCGGAGGCTTGACGTGTTCGTCCCAGTCATAAACGTGAGCAGCCTGCACCAGCTGTTCGCTCATGGTGTTCCCTTTCGTAGTGGTTCGGCGCGCGGTGTGCCGCGTGGTCTGCCGGCCAACCGACGTGCGCCCATAACCCCGTTCTGTGCACGTGTCCCTCGTCCGAAGGCGGTGGCAGTGGGGGTCGTGATCCATCGTGCGTGACGGGGGTTACACCGCTCTTGCGCGCCGAGCATAAGAACGGAACTCGCGTTTGGTCCCCGGTGTGGACGAGGCGATCCCGCCGATGCGCCGTCAGTGCCGGTACTGGCGCGCCCGCGATCGGGAAGCCGCGGCCTAGCTCAGCCGATCACTCGCCGGACTCGCATCCAGCCGTGGCCGTATGGAGATTTCCTCGACGAACGACTTCGCCGGTCCCGTCACGACATAGCTGATGAAGTCGGCTACGTCGCTGGCCATTCGGGGTGAATAGTCTCTATAGAGACCATCAGGCATGTGTTGGGCAGCCCGAAGGTGTTCCGACCGTGTCGTCGCTTCCTCGGTCGGTGCCGATCTGATCTTCGCGAGCCGGACGCCGGAATTGCTCACTTCCGCTTCCAGCAATCGGTCTAACGCGCGAGTCTCGGAATAGACTGCACCTCCGTCCGGCTCGATGCACTCAGTGCACGGGTTCTCGGCGGTACTGACAACGACAATGATCCCGTCGTCCGCTGCGGCGAGGTGAGGCAGAAACGCTTTCGTCAGGCGTAAGGCACCGAGGATGTTGGTCTCCCACCGCCACCGCCAGTCGTCGGTGCTGGCGTCTTCCCGTGATTCCAGACGCCGTGGGCCGCTGGCGATGATCAGCGCGGAAACACTGTGAATTCTTTCCGCGAATGAGTGGACGGAATCCTCGGAAGTCACGTCCAGATGCATCGCCTCGCCGCCGATATCGGCGGCGAGCTCGACACATCTATCGGCGCCTGTTGCGCCGAGAACAACGTGGAACCCACCGTTGGCCAACGCCCGGGCCGTGGCTTCACCCAGACCCGTGGCTGCGTCGACGACGACAGCCGTCTCGGCGGGTGCGTCAACCATGGGTTCTCTTTTCTCGAGTGAGCGACCCGTCAGCCCGCGAACTGGAGTCCCGGGAGATCAGGTGGGTCGTCCTCGAGCCAGTGAACGTCAGAGCTGCTGGCCGCAGCAAGTGGCTCGTAGCGAAACGTATTGGCGCTTCTAGGGTCGAGAGCTCAATTCCTCTCTCTAGGTGCGGACGCGTCACATACCAAACTTTCCTTGAGGACCAGCGCTGCCCATGTCTCGAGCGTCCGCTCATCGAGTGAATGTCCCAGCAGATCCTCGACTCTCTTCAACCGGTACGCGACGGTGTTTCGCACGACGAAGAGTTCCTGGGCGGCCGCGAGGGGACTCCGCCGATGTCGTAGATAGGCGATTGCGGTCTTGCGTAGTTCGGAGTGCTGCGCGTCGTCACCGGCGAGGTCGCTCAGCTCAGCCCGGACGAAGTAGGTCGCCTTTTCCCTGTCCTGTGCAAGCAGCGTGAGCAGATGTACTGAGGGAAAATCGACGATTGGTTCGCTGATTCCTGGCAAAATCTCGGTCACCCGTTTGCTCGCCGCGGCTTCTTCGTGTGTCCGGGCGAACCCGTCAACGCCGTCGTGGCTGGTGCCGACTGCTGCGCGTACCCCGGCTGCCAGCATCGCCGGAGAGTCTGTCCCCTGCCCGATGAAGGGACGAACGCTGTTGCCCCACCCGTGCATGCTGTGACGGCCATGGGGAACGAGGAGGGTTTGTTCTGCACCGACCGCATGCAGGAGTGCCATCGCGCTGGTGTGCAACGCCGATCCGCTGGCCCCTTCGACGGTGTCCGCCCACAGCACCACCCCGATGTGCTGGCGATGAGAAAGCGTGTAGTGGAGGATGTTCTCCGCGTCCGTGGTGTCGGGGATCTTCCCGTCGAGTATGGAGCGAACGACTTCGTCTCGCGCTGCGACGGTGGACATGATCCAGCGCTCGTGCTCTTCTCCGTATTCGCGGCCCACTGCGGCCGAGAACCGGTTGACGAAATTGAATAGCACCTCTGAGGTCAGTTGCAATTGATCGGGTTGTGCGGCGATGGGAACCGATTCCACGCAGGCCCGCATGTACCCCTCGGCCAACCAGGAGTGACCCTGCCGCATGGCTGCCCAGATGATGTGAAGAGGGATTCCGCGGTGTACCCAATCCTGGATTGCACGGACCGCGTCCTCTGTGATCTCCGGTGTTTCCCCGTCACCGCGATCTATGCCCAACATCGCAATGATGGCTGCCGACTCTGTCCCCAGCCGCAGCGTCGCCAATTGCGGAGCTCCCGAGCCGAACTCGGGGAAGTTCAACACAGCGCGCGCTGCGACGTCACGCCCGAGTCGGATCGCCCAGTCGACTGCGCCGCGGCCGAGTTCCTCTCTTGCCGGATCCAGTAACTGGGGGGAACAAACAGGCTCGACCCGTTGCTCCACATCTATGTGGAGATCTCGGACCCATGTGCCCCGTTGCTTGGTCACCGCAATACACATCCTTGTGTCGTGCCCGCCCAACGGTCAGAACGTCATCGATCATTTTCCGCTTCGGCGACGTTCGGGCTTAGGACTCATGGGACCCGAACTCTGTCGCCGGGCGTCGGCATAGTCATTATCCTCGACGCGATGCTCGGCAGTAGTGCTCTGAGCGCAAAAATTTCGCCAGTGATATTGGCTTTGAGCACAAAAAACCCGGAGATGTGGCTGGGAGCCTAACTGGCGGGCTGATTCTGCTGGCGAAGCCAGTCGGTCGTTGCAACCAGTAATGACTTGAGTCGTTCGCCCACTGGGCGGCGGACTGAATTCGATCTTGTTCCTTCACCGATTTCGCACCACCACCACCACCACCACTGACCTCGACTGCAGATTGTCTCTGAGCATGCGTATGACCGGTTTTCGGCACGGGGGTCGGTTACGGGATGAGGAGCCTCACCGCGGCGGCGGCGAAGTCGTCGTGGAACTGAAAGATGGCACCGTGTCCGGCGTTCGGGTAGATGATCAGCTCGCTGCCACGAATTCGGCGGTGCAGGTCTTCCGAGAGGACGGTGGGCAGCATGCGGTCGTTGTCGCCGTTGGCGATGAGCGTCGGCTGGGTGAATGTGGACAGGTTCGACGGCTGCGAGCGCCCGAATTTCTGGATCGCCTTCAGCTGCGTCCGAAAGGCGCTGATGCTGACATTCGCGTCGCGGTCGATGGTGCGATCCTCGAGCCGCTCGACGAACGCCTTTCCTGCGCGTTTGCGCACGACGTTCCGGTTGAAGAACCGGAACTCTTTCGGGTCCGAACGCGTGACGGTCGCGCGGAGGTTGTCCCGGTATGTGGTGGCGACGACCTTGTCTATGTCCTTGCCGCCTCGCGGTCCCGTGCCGGTGAGCACCAGCTTGCGAACCAGCTGGGGGTATTTCACGATCAGGTCCTGGGCGATCATGCCGCCCAGGGAGAAGGCGAATACGTCGATCGTGTCGTGGCCGAGCGCGCGGATGAAGGCGTAGGCATCGTCGGCTGCTTCTTCTATCGTGCCGGGAACCGTTCCGGAGGATCCGCAGACGCCCTTGTTGTCGAACGCGATGACATGCCGCTTCTGTGCAATGGGGTCGATGATGCGGGGATCCCAGTTGTCCAAGGTAGCGGCGAGGTGGACGAAGAAGACGACGGGGATACCGCCTGTGGGGCAGAGCTCTCTGTAGACGTACGTTGTGCCGTCTGCGGCGACGAGTACGTCGTGGTCGCCGACGACCGGCTCGGTGACTTCTCGGAGTTCGAGTGGTGCCTCCCGCCGACCGCCAGCCTGCTCGACATCACTGACGACGATCTCCGTCACACCATGGAGATCAACTTCTTCGCCCCGCTGCTCGTGGCGCGGGCGTTCGCCCCGATCCTCAGCGCCGCCGAGAACGCAGTGCTGATCGACATGCACTCGGTCGCGAGCTGGTACGCCGCCGGTGGCCCCTACAGCGCGTCGAAGGCCGCCCTGTGGTCCGCCACGAACTCCCTCCGACTCGAGCTCGCACCGCATGGGGTCCTCGTCACCGGAGTGCACGTCGGCTATGTCGACACCGCGATGGCCGCCCACACCGACGACCCCAAGATGAAGCCGGCCGATCTCGTCACCGCAGTCTTCAACGGTGTCGAGAGCGACGCGTTCGAGGTGGTGCCGCCACCTGGCGCGCGCGGTGCACTGAACTCGAAACGGCCGCCGTGGATGGCGAGCATTTCTTCGTCGACGAACAACCCGAGCGGACCGCCGGGTTGCTGTCGGAGTTCCTGCGCCGCTGCGAGGAACAGCGAGGACGTTGAGTTTCGAGTTCCTTTCTCCCGAGCACGGCCCGAACCGCGGCCGGGCGGGGCCGGAGATGTACCGGCGCGCCTGCCTGACTGATCGCCTCGCGGTAGCGGGGGTACCAGCCGCGTCCGGTCGCGGCGACGAAACCGCCGATCGGCGCGCGGACCGAACCTCAGCAGGTGACGACGGAAGAGCTTGGCGATGCATCGGCACCGTGTGCGAGGGGTGATGTTGTGCAAGACGAGCAGGGTGGTCGCGTCGATCTCGGCGTTGATGTCGATCAGCGTCTGGCTGATGCTAGGTGGTGCGCACCGGGTCCAGACTGGAGTCCGACTCGTTGACGAGGATGATCTGCGGATCGAGCACCAGAGCGCGGGCAGGCCCGGCAGCCTGCGCGGGGCCGCGGGAGATCTACCCGGGCGGCTCGTCCTCCGCCCTCAGCGGAGCGACGAGTTCCATCGCGATCTTGCGGACGTAGGCTACCTACTTCTACTTGCGAGCACTTGAAATAAATATACCGTTGACAATATCCCTTGAAAGTTCTTACTGTGATCTGCATCAACATAGTCAACCGGCGTCGGCCGGTCGCAGGCGCGGAGGAGATCTGATGGATGACAACGAGAACCGGATGTCGGTCGGCGGAAAGGTTGCGGTGATCACGGGCGGTGCCCGTGGCGTCGGTGCCGCGACTGCGCAGCTCCTGGTGGACAAGGGTGCGCGCGTTGCGATCATCGATCTGGAGGAGTCTCCGGTCGTCTTCGATCGCGGGTCCGCGAGCGTGTTGTCGCTCAAGGGGGACGTGACCGACGCCAACGATATGGCCGCCGCCGTCGAGAAGGTGCTGGATCATTTCGGACGGATTGACATCGTCATCGCGAATGCCGGTGTCGCAGCGAGGGGATCGACCGTGCGCGCGTCGTCTAATCAGGTCAACGATCGGTTGTGGGACATCAATGTCGGCGGTGTGCTCACCACCGTTCAAGCGTGCCTGCCGTCGGTCATCGCCAATCGAGGCCACGTGGTTCTCCTGTCCTCGGTGTTTGCGTTCTTGAACGGTGCCGGCACCCTTCCGTATGCGATGAGCAAAGCGGCCGTCGAACAACTGGGTCGGGGGCTGCGGGTGGAGCTCGCATCTCATGGCGTCACTGTGACGACCGTGTACTTTTCGCTCGTCGACACGGAGATGATCCGGCAGAGCGTCGACAGCGATCCCACCGCGCAGAAGCTACTCGGAACCTTGCCTCTCCCGTTTCGGAAACGGATCACGCCCACGGAGGCCGCGGCGGCGATTGTCGGCGGAGTCGAGCGCAGGAAGGCGAGGGTGTTCCGTCCGCGACGATGGGCCGGGGTCTCGGCCTTGCGAGGCGTGGTGGGTATGGCGCTCGATGCGCATCAGGCCTCCGATGCCACGACGCAGGCGATGCTGCGCGAACTCGACCGGCGAGACGGTGAAGGCCGATTGACCAGCTGAGCATGACGACTGAGCGGACGGTTGCCAAAAAGTATAGTTAACGCTATTGTTTTTTAAAGTTAGCTATCGGAGTTGAGCTCCGGCCCGCCACCCTTCAGGAGGATCACCGCATGTCTGTCGCATTCAAACCGGTACGGATCGGTTCCTGGGATCTGCCCCAGTCGTTTGTCATGGCGCCGTTGACTCGCAGCCGCGCGGGAGCGGGTAACGCGCCGACCGCGCTGAACGCCGAGTACTACGCCCAGCGCGCCGGGGCGGGGCTCATCGTCACCGAGGGCACCGCGCCCAGCGCGGTCGGTCAGGGTTATCCGGCTGTGCCCGGGTTGTACACCGACGAGCAGATCGAAGGCTGGCGGCTCGTCGCCGACGGCGTGCACGAGGCCGGCGGAACGGTCGTCGCGCAGTTGATGCATGTCGGCCGGGTCGCCCATGCGAGCAACAAGGGCGGGGTCGACACTGTCGCACCCAGCGTGGTGCAGGCCTCCGGGCAGATGTTCACGCTTTCGGGCATGGTGGACCACGACGTGCCGCGGGCGCTCGAGTCCGGGGAGATCGCCGGTGTGATAGCAGAATTCGTGAACGCGGCCCGGAACGCGATCAGCGCCGGTCTCGACGGCGTCGAGGTCCACGGGGCGAACGGCTACCTGCTGCACCAGTTCCTCGACCCCACGGTCAACCTGCGCGACGACGAGTTCGGCGGTTCGCCGGAGCGGCGGGCCCGTTTCGTCGTCGAGGTCGTGACGGCGGTGGCCGATGCCGTCGGTGCGGACCGTGTCGGTCTGCGGCTCTCGCCCGGCCACCAGTTGAACGGCATCGGTGAGGTTGCCGGGGAGGACCTGACCGCCACCTACCGGGCGGTCGTCGACGGGATCGCTCCGCTGGGTCTGGCGTACCTGAGCATTCTCGCCAACCCGTTCGAGGCCATCGAACCGCTTGTCCGCGACCTGCGTCAGCGATTCGGCGGCTCGGTGCTCCTCAACCTCGCTGCTCCAGCTGCCACCTCGCTGCAGACGGTGGAGGAGCTTCTCGACAAGGAACTTGCCGACGCGGTCGTCGTCGGGCGGGGCTTTTTGGCCAACCCGGACCTCGTGGAGCGGTGGCGTACCGGTGCCGAGCTGAACGAGGTCGACTTCGGCACCCTCTACGGCGGCGACGCCCGCGGATACACCGACTACCCGACCCTGGCCGAGATCTCCTGACACGAAACCTATTTCGTCGACACTGTCGGTATTTCGTCGACATCGCAAGCAGCAGATCGATCATCACAACCTCTGCGAGGAAACGACATGAGCACCTACACGCCGATCAACACCGCTGAGAACCTCCAGGTCGACGGAGCGCTGGGTCGCTTCACCTACCGCCGGTTCGGCCCGCGCGGTGGTATCCCCCTCGTTCTCGTCCACCGCTTCCGTGCGACGGTCGACTGGTGGGATCCGGAGTTCCTCGACATCCTCGCCGCCGACCGCGACGTCATCCTCTTCGACAACATCGGGATCGGCTACACCGGCGGTGATGCCCTGACCACTGTGGAGGGCTTCGCGGCCGGCGCGATCGACTTCATCGACGCACTGGGCCTGAGCGAGGTGGATCTGCTCGGATGGTCCTTCGGCGGTGTCGTCGCGCAGGCCGTCACCCTGACGCGGCCGAGCCTCGTCCGTAAGCTGATCGTCGCGGGAAGTGGATCCGGTCTCGCGCCCAACATGCCGAGCATCACCGAGCGCGTCCTGCAGATCATGGCGAAACCGAACGCCGACGTGGAGGACACCCTGTACCTCTTCTACCCGGAGACCGAAGAAGCCCGGAAGCTGGGGCTCGAGCACTTCGACAAGGTCTCCGCCGCGATGCCCCCGGGCGCACCGGCCGTCAGCGAAGAGGCCGCCATGGGTCAGCTCCAGGCGATCACCGCAGCCCTGGCGACTCAGTGGGAACAGGTGGTGGAGAACCTGAAGACGATTACCCAACCCGTCCTCTACGCCAACGGGATGCACGACGTGATGATTCACGCCTTCGCCTCCTACTCGGCGGTCGAGCACCTCCCGTCGGCCAAACTCGTGCTCTACAGCGATGCCGGTCACGCGTTCCTCTTCCAGCACCTCGAGGAGTTCACCACCGAGGTCAAGCGGTTCCTCGCCGACTGAGGCAGCAATCGCGACTTCGCGATGAGCCGTAGATGAGTCGCGATGTCTGACCGCTGCGTTCGACTCATCTGGTGCCCCGACGAAAGTTGGCCTCTCGGTGTTGTTCTCCCGCGGAAATGGTGGTCGGCTTCGTCACGGGCACGCTCGTCGTCCGCGGATGTTTATCGGATATAGCAAGCAGGAACAACGTGAAAATGAAGTAGCGACTATACTATGGTTATGAATGCTCGGACGTACGGCCAGAATTGTGGGCTCGCTCGTGCGCTCGACCTACTCGGCGAGCGGTGGACCCTGCTCATCATGCGTGACCTGGGGATGGGGCCCCGCAGGTACAAGGACCTGGCGTCGGGACTGCCGGGTATCGGCACGAACCTACTCGCGAGCCGTCTCAAGAGCCTGGAGGAGGCCGGTGTGATCGAACGAATCGTGCTGCCTCCGCCGGCATCGGTCGCGGCGTACGCACTCACTAGCGCCGGTGAAGAACTGCGTCCGATGTTGGGGCAGTTAGCCGCCTGGGGACTCCGGCACGGTGCGGGGTTCGATGACGCGGACATGACTCGCGCAGAGTGGATCATCCAGGGGATGTTCGCGCGCGCCGACGCAGACGCCGCCAGCCGCTTCGGTGGCGTGGTCCAGTTCGACGTGGGCGAAGAATCCGCATGGATCGGCCCGTCAGCGAACGGCATCGTGCTCAGGCCGGGCGCCGCTCCCACGACACCGAAAGTGCGTCTCCAGACCGATATCTCGACACTACTCGCCGTCGCGAACGACGAAATCACAGTGGCAGACGCCATGAAGTCCGGCACGCTCGTCGTCGACGCGAGCGCCGAGGATCTGGACGAGTTCCTTCGCGTGTACACCCTCGGCGGCGTGGGGGCGTCGGCGAGCTGATTCAGGCGCGCCGCGAGAGATCACGGGGAATTCGCCTCCTGGATTCCGGGCGAAGGACCGTGTCGGAGGCGACTGGTGAATGACGCCGATGAACTCGACCCGCCTGACTTCGTTGTGGGGCCGACCGGCGAGCGACGGGGTCGAAACTTTCGGCTGCCAGAGTTGGATGGCGACGATCTCGGCGTCTTGGTCGCCACGGATGCGGCTGCTGCGCACGAGGCGAGTGCATGCCTGGACAACATGGGTAAAGGCGGCCCGGAACGTCTCTGACCATGCGTTGGTGCCAGGAATCGGCGATTGAAGCGGCCGGTAGCCTCCGCGTGTGGACAGCCCGAACACCAGATCGTAGAGGCGCGGATTCTGCCGGGGGATCGGCGGCTGGACAGCGCCATTGGGCAAGGGTCGGCCACGGGGACGTCGCTGGGACGGACCGCTTCGAAGACCCGGTCGAGGTCTCGGCTTCCTCGGTCGACGACGGCCCGGAGTAGCTCGGGTAGTCCGCCGAGTGGTAGTAGACCGCCATTGTGGATACATTCGCGGCCTCGGCGACCGATCGTGCTTTGATCTCGGCAGGGCCCTTCTCGGCGAGCAGCGTGGTGGCGGCGTCGACGAGTCGCTCGGTGATCTGTTCCCGCGCCAATCGGGTGGCGGATTCCCTAGTGGACTTCGGCACGGCGCCGCGAACCTCCGTTTGCCGGACTCCGCTGGTGCTTTGTAGGAACAGAACCAGGCTGATGGGACGGGCCTGGGTGCCGCCCGATCGACGTCTTCGCCCACATCGAGAAGGGGCGCCTGGAACGCTCGCCGTCCGTGCCGGACGCGTTCATTACCCGAAAAACCCCAAGGTCTCACCGCCGAGGGTGACGAGGACCAGATCGTTGTCATGCAGGATCTCCGCGAAATCGTCCTTCTTGTAGTCGATCACGGTTTCCGCACCCAGGCGCTTGGCCCACTCGGCATGCGTCGTGCTCGTTGTCGTGGCCACGGGCGCACACAGATGCTTGGCCGGTTGGTTCGCAACAGTCCTTACACCGCCGGAACCGGCATGACTCGGAACCTTCTGTCCCGCTGGCAGGTTCGCCTTCACGTTCATCACCTGCCATCCGGTCACGCCGGTCAGAGGGCTCGACGCCGCCTCTTCCATGGTGAGCTCTCCTGGCTTGGTCGCCACGTCATCCTCGGTCACGGCAATGAATTCGGCGAAGGCACCGATCCGATCGACGGTCTGGCAGCGCTCAGGTCGTCGCCGCACCCCGGGTTCGACGCGGACGACGGGACCGGCAAAAGCACCGGTCGGTAGACGGTACGGCAGAATGGGTTTGATATTCCCCGGAGCTGCCGGCGCCATACCGCGAGTAAGTGCTTCTGATGCGGGTCGGCGGCGCCGCGCTCCTGACCGACTCTCATCAGATGGTTACGGGTGTGCCGGCGGCACGGTGGGGCGCGAGCTGAGTTCGCGCTTGAGGATCTTGCCGGTGGCGGTCATCGGCAGTGACGCCACGATCTCGACGATGCGGGGGTACTTGTAGCCCGCCATCTGCTCCCTTCCCCAGGCGATGAGTTCGTCGGCGGTGGTCCGGGCGCCGGGATTGAGGATGACGAACGCCTTGACCTCCTCGCCGTGGCTCTCGTGCGGCACGCCGACCACGGTCGCGAGGCTGACGTCGGGGTGCGTCATCAGCACCTCCTCGATCTCACGCGGATACACGTTGAAGCCTCCGCGGATGATCATGTCCTTGGAGCGGTCGACGATGTAGTAGAAGCCGTCTGCGTCCCTGCGTGCGAGGTCACCGGAGCGGAACCAGCCGTCCTTCATGACCTCGGCAGTGGCCGCCGGACGCCCGTAATAGCCCTTCATGACGTTGTGGCCCTTGATCGCTATCTCCCCGATCGCACTGCCCGAGCCGTCGTCCGTGATTTCGTTCCACTCGTCGTCGACGAGTTTGCACTCCACACCCCAGATGGGGACGCCGATCGAGCCTGCCCGTGGCTCCCGGTCCGGGTCGCTGAATGTCACGACGGGGGAGGTCTCCGAGAGTCCGTAGCCCTCGAGGATCTGGACGCCGAGCCGCTCCTTCACCTTGGTGATGATCTCGAGCGGAAGGCTGGCCCCGCCGGAGACGCCGATACGCAGGTTTCCGGCGATCCGGTCGATGTCGACGTCGTCGGTGAGCGCATCGAGCAGCGCCCACCACATCGTCGGTACCCCGGCGAAGAAGGTGACGTCCTCCTTCTGCATGAGCCCGATCACCTGCTGCGCGTCGAAGCGGGGGACCAGGAGCAGCGTTGCCGCCATGGAGAAGCCGGCGTGCATCTGCACGGTCGCACCGAAGGTGTGGAAGAGCGGAAGGGTGAGGACGTGGGTGTCCACGGCCGGCTGGTTGTCGAAGAGCCGGTTGACGGTGAGGGTGTTGAGCATCGTGTTCGCGTGCGACAGTTCGGCGCCCTTGGCCTGGCCGGTCGTCCCGCTGGTGTAGAGGATGATCGCGGTGTCGGTGGCCGCCGTGACGACGGAGTCGAAGCTCGTGGGCTGGGCTGCCAGCGCCTGGCCCAGCGTCTCGACGCCCTCGATCGGGCTCGGCGCCGCGGGATCGGCGGTGATCAGGAAGAAGTGCTCAGCGGGCGACTCACGAAATCCGGCGTGGCCCTCGGTGCCGATGGCCAGGTCGGGGGTGCCTTCGAAGCAGAAGTACGCCGTCGCGTCGGCGTCGGCGAGGTGGTAGGCGACCTCGCGGCCCTTGAGGAGCACGTTGAGCGGGACGACGACCGCGCCGGCCTTGAGAATGCCGTAGTAGATGATCGGGAACCAGGGCAGGTTCGGGCAGCTGAGCGCAACCTTGTCGCCCGGCGAGATGCCGCGTTCGACGAGTAGGTTGGCGACCCGGTTGGCGGCGGCGTCGACTTGGGCGTAGGTGAGCCGGGTGTCGCCCAACACCAGCGCGGGGCGGGTGGGATACCTGCGGGCGGAGTCCTCGAGGAGGATCGACAAGTTCAACATGACACTCCTCGGGGTCAGCCGCGCTTGGGCAGGAAGGACGTTCGGCCGTTGCGCCGCACCATGGCGACGGCGGTAGTGAGGCGTCCGCGGTTCGGGTCGGGTGCGAGCCCGGCGCCGAGGCGATGCAACTGGTCGGTGTGCCAGCTGAGGTCGAGCAAGCCGTCGAGCGCCTTGACGTCGGCGATCTTGCCGAGCACACGGCGCATGCCGAGGCGCAGCTGGTGGGCGACGAGGGCCGGAGCGCGTCCGGCGAGGATCACCTCAGCGGCGTCCGGCGTCGTGACTGTGGGGCGACCGATGCCGACGACATCGCATTCGCCGCTCTCGATGGCGTTGTCCATCGCGGCACGCGACCGGAAGCCGCCGGTGACCGCCAGGGGGATGTCACCCACCAGTGTGCGGACGGTGCGGGCGTATTCGAGGAAGTAGGCCTCGCGTGCCCGGGTGGATGCCGCCGCGGTGCCCATCATCGCCGGCGACTCGTAGCTGCCGCCGCTGACCTCGATCAGGTCGATGCCCTCCCGGGCCAGTGCGGCGAGGACGCCGCGGGACTCCTCCTCGGTGAAGCCGCCGCGCTGGAAATCGGCCGAGTTGAGCTTGATGCCGACGGCGAAGCCGGGCGAGACGCGGGACCGGATGCGGCGGACGACCTCGAGCACGAAGCGCATGCGGCGTTCCGGGTCGCCTCCCCACTCGTCGGTGCGCTGGTTCGACAGTGGCGAGAGGAATTGTGCGACGAGGTAGCCGTGGGCTCCGTGCACCTGCACACCGTCGAAGCCGGCCTCTTCGCACACGGCCGCGGCGTTCGCGAATCGCTCGATGATGTCCTCGATCTCGGCCGACGTCAGCTCGCGCGGCGCGGTGGCACCGGGGAAGTCGAGCGGGATCGGGCTCGGGGCAACGGGGGTGTGTCCGAGGGCGAGCGGGTTCGATTGGCGTCCGGGATGGTTGAGTTGCACCCAGATCGGGACGCCGGCGTCCTGCGTGGTCTTGGCCCAACGCGATAGCGCGTCCAGGTCCCGGTTGTCTTCGATCACGACGTTGCCGGGTTCGCCGAGCTGACGGCGATCGATCATGACGTTTCCGGTGATGATCAGGCCGTACCCTCCCTCGCTCCATGTTCGGTAGAGCTGTTCGAGCCGGTGGTCGGCGGAGTTCTTCTTGTCACCGAGCGCCTCGCTCAACGCGGACTTCATGATCCGGTTGGGCAGCACCCGGCCGTTGGGCAGGGTCAGGGGTTCGTGCAGGGAGGTCACGGTGTGGTCCTTCGGGTGTGGATTCGACAAAGTCACAACTTCATAAAAGCATAATAAAAGATATCGATTAATAAACCGATCTGGTTTCAATGGTGAGTGACCGCTGGCGCGGGGACCGCCGGTTGGTCGAGCGTGGCACCCACGTCGTGATCGGAAGGGTGATGGCCTGCGCGGAGGGGGCGTCGACCTGGACACGGCCCGGCGCACGGATGAATGCTGTGGTCGAGTAGGCCGGATCGCCTGGCCAGCTAAATTGCGCCCGACTACCTACGCGTAGGCCGGCGGTGGCACGTAGCCGTCCACCTCGCGGCCCAACAGTGCCGCGAACTCGATCGTGGTGAGATCGCCTCCGGCAGGGCCCATTACCTGCAGCCCGACCGGCAGTCCGGTCCGCCCCCGGCGCACCGGAATCGTGGTGGCCGGCCCACCGGAGATGTTCGCGAGGGCGCTCCACTTGACCTGGTCCCAGTAGGGGCGCTGTTCGCCGTCGACGTCGATCGAGCGGCCGAACTTGTCGACCAGCTTGTCGTGGTGGGGAGGTGCGACCGTGGGGGCGACGGGCATCAGCACGACGTCGAAGTCCTTGAAGAAGTCGATCCATCGCAGTCGGATCGCGTGGCGGGCGGTGTCGGCCTGCATCCAGCTGTAGTGCGACTGGAACGTGCCCTTCAGGGCGTGTCCGGCGTCGCCCCGAGGGTGCTGCAGCAGCCGACCGAGCAGTGCGGCGTTCGAGGCCGGTGTCAGTCCGGAGCGGTCGTAGCTGAACGCGCCGTACACGAGTGGGCGGAATGCCTTGTGGGAGGTGGCGATGTCGACGGGCAGGCTCGCGGGATGCTCGACCACGGTGACTCCGGCCGCCACGAGCGCCGTGCGGGCGTCGTCCATCGCGGCCGCGATGTCGCTGTCGACCGGGCATGCCGGATCGTCGATCCAGACCGCGACGCGGAAGTCCTCGAGCTTCGTCGCGCGCGGCGGGCGAAGCGCGTAGCTGAAGCCCCCGTCGGGATCCAGCGGGCCCACGGTCGCCTGCAGGATCGGCACCAGATCGCGCGGATCGCGCACCTGCGCGCCCGCGCACGCCATGTCCATGTCGAGCCAGCGCCCGTCACCGGGGCCGCCGGGTACGTGCCCCGCCAGCGGAATGGAGTGCCAGGTCGACTTGTGCCCGTACAGGCCCGTGAAATGCGACGGGATCCGCGTCGAGCCACCGATCTCCGAGCCGAAGTCGAAGCTCGTCAGACCGGCCGCCGTCGCGACCGCGCCACCGCCTGCAGAGCCGCCGGACGTGCGCGAGAGGTCCCACGGGTTCGAGGTCGGGCCGAAGACGGGGTTGTCGGCCTGCACGTCCTGATTGCCGGCCGGCATGTTCGTCTTGCCCATGATTACCGCCCCAGCGGCGCGGAGCCTGGTGACCGCCTCGGCATCCCGTTCCGGCACGTAGCCCTCGAGGTCTGGCCGTCCGCACACCGTCCGCATCCCCTGCGTCTCGAAGCTGTCCTTCAGGGTGATCGGCAGGCCGTGCAGCAGCCCGAGCTCCTCGCCCGCGGCGCGCTTCGAATCCGCGGCGGCGGCCTCCGCGCGTGCCCGGTCGGGATCGAGGGTCACGATCGCGTTCAGTCGGCGATTGTGAGCAGCGATGCGCTCGAGATACAGGTCGACGAGCTCCACGCTCGACACCTCACCGGAAGCCACGGCTTGGGCCTGCTCATGGGCCGGCGCGAAAGTGATGCCACTCATCTGAACTCCATTTTCAAGTAATGACTTGAAAAAACGATAGCACATTTGACGGCGTGAAGGGATCGTAAAGATTCGCGCGGGGAGCGGGCGGGATGATTGATCTGGACTGCTGTGTACCGGTGTTGATTTCGCCCGGCGACCGGCGACGTTGCGCGGAACGGGCTCGTCGCGCTCACGGACCTTCATGCTGCCCGAGGGGTGACCTCATGCAACAGGTCTGCGATAGACTTTCATCATGGAACGTACGAGCTTTGAGCACATGGACTGCCCCATCGCGCTTGGGCTTGAGCATGTCGGCGAGTGGTGGAGCATTCTGATCGTGCGTGACGCCATGCACGGGATCAGCCGTTTCGATCAGTTTCAGAAGAGCCTCGGTATCTCGACCAATTCCTTGGCCCGTCGGCTCAACGCTCTGGTGGACGCCGGGATTCTGGAGCGCCGCCAGTACAACCAGCGCCCCCCGCGGGACGAATACGTGCTCACCGAAGCAGGCCGGGCATTCCGTCCAGTGCTGATCACGTTGTACGAGTGGGGCAGTCAACACTTCCCGCCCGACGCACCCAATGTGCGGCTCGTGGACAGCGAGTCGGGTCGCAATGTCGAACCGCTCCTGGTTGACCGATCCACGGGACGCCCTCTCGACGAAGAGCACACACGTTTCGAGCCTGGCCCCTCGGCTAGTCGTCGCCTTCGTGAGCTGCTTACCGTTCGCAACGCCTGACTAATCCGAGCCCCGTGACCGCGCGCTCGCGTTGCGGTCACGGGGCTTTGCGCGTCCTGGGTGGAAATATCGCCTGAGATACTTGCATGATGGAAGTGACTTGGGTTACATTCGGTCCCCGAGCAGCCACGCCCCGTGGACCTGCAGACCCATCCTCCTGAGGTGTGATGCGACATGACTTCTCCCACCATCCAGCGCGGTGACCAGCGGTACCGTTCGAACGACGTCGAGACCCAGTACGTCGAGGTCGACGAGGTCCGATACGCATATCGCGAGCTCGGCGCGGCCGACGGCTCGAACGGGATCCCGTTGGTGTTCCTCAACCGCTTCCGCGGCACGCTCGACGACTGGGACCCAGAATTTGTCGACGCCGTGGCTGAGCACCGGCATGTCATCTTGTTCAGCGACGCTGCGGTCGGCTCCTCGACGGGCACCGCCGCCACGACGGTGGACGGCAAGGCCGAGAACGCCGCCGCCTTCATCCGGGCACTGGGCTACAGCGCGGTCGACGTGCTGGGCTTTTCCATGGGCGGCTTCGTGGCCCAGGCACTGGCTCTGGACGAGCCCGACCTCGTCCGCAGCGCCGTGCTCGTCGGCAGCGGGCCCGGCGGCAACGCGGAGACGGACCCCCACACAGACCTCGTGTTCGGGATCGCGCTCAAGCCGGAGTACGCCCTCGAGGACGTCCGCTACCTGTTCTTCGCCGAAGGACGCGACGCCGAGACCCAGGCCTACATGGACCGGAACGCCGAGCGCAGGGACCGCGAGCCGCTCGTGGTCCCCGAGACCATCCAGGCGATGGCGGGCCTGATCATGGACTTCATGAGCGGCAAGACCGGCCACTACGAACGGCTCGGCCAGCTCAGCCAGCCGGTGCTGATCGTATCGGGCGACTCCGACAACTTCTTCCCGGCCAAGAACCAGTGGCTACTCTACCGGGAGCTGCCGAACGCTCAGCTGGCGATCTACCCGCAAGCCGGCCACGGGCCGCACCAGCAGCACCCCCACGAGGTCGCGTCGCAGGTCCACCGCTTCCTCGATGTCCAGGACCGGGCACAGGCCTGATGCCTGGCTACGGCCAGCTCTACGAGCGGTGACGAAGCGACCGGCTCGGGCAGGGGGAGGCAGAGGCATCGAGAATCGACTGGGACGCACCCTGGGATGCGGTCTTCGACGAGCAGTCCGGGCCGTACGGTCGATGGTTCCCCCAGAGCTCGCCTGAACACCAGCGCCAACTGCCTTGACCGTCACGTCGACGCCGGAGCTGGGGAACGACCGGCCCTCGTGTGGGACAGCGCAATGACGGGCGAGCAGATCACCTTCACTTATCGGCAGCTGCGGGACCGGGTGGCCAAGGTGGCGGGGCCCTGGCAGCCGAGGGGGTGCGCCGTGGTGGACCGCCTGCGAGACGTGCTCGCGAGATCGGCGAGCGGTCACGGCTGACGCCAGCCGGCATCACTGACACTGACGCACCGCCCTGGGGTGGCAGCCACTGGACGCACGCCGAGCTGACCGAGGTGCCGGACGACGAGATCGGCGCGGGCGCCTATTGGTCCAGTTGCCCAAGAGTCCACGAGAAGAGTCGCTCCGAGCAAAAGGGGCCTCGACGAAAGGCAAGCCATGCCCGTCTTCAACGCACATGTCCCCGCTGAACGATTTACCACCGACCAGAAGCAAACGCTTGCCACGGCGCTGCCCCAGGCTCTTCACGATGCGCTAGGCATCCCGGCCGACGACCAGTTCGTCGTGATCTCCGAACAACCCGCCGGCACACTCGTCCTCAACCCCACCTACATGGGAATGAATCGCAGCAACGACGCGACAATCATCACCGTGCTCTTCACAGCAGAGCGCCCCTTAGACGACAAACGCATTCTCGTGCGCGCCATCTGCGACCACACCGTCAAAGCTCTAGGCATCTCGCCCGACGACGTATTCATTGCACTGATCCCGGTACCAAAAGAAAATTTCTCATTCGGACGCGGAGAACTCCAACTAGCGGCGCAGACGTGAAGTTGTTGGACGCCTGCCGTGAAGCCCATGAGCCCGGTCCGCCGACCGTCCTGGCGAAGAGCTTGTCGCGCTGGTGCGGCGAAGGATCGGTCCTGTCGCGGTGTTCCGCGACGTCGTCATCGTCGATCGCCTTCCGAAAAACGCGACCGTCCTTGATCCCATCATCGCTCTCGCCGATCGGCAGCAGCCGACGGAACCCCACCGTGTGCTCACCTGAGCGACGACGCCACACCACCGAGGAAGGTGCTTCAACGATGAATGCCAACCCGAACACAACGCACAGGGCCGCCGCGTCAGACCCGTCGGACGCGGAGTTTGACTTCGACTGGGTCATCGTCGGCTCTGGCTTCGGCGGCAGTGTCGCCGCGCTGCGCCTGGCCGAGAAGGGAGACCGCGTCGGAGTGATCGAACGCGGTCGAAGCTATCAGGACGGCGACTTGCCAACGTCCACAACGGACATCGACCGCTTCGTCTGGGCACCCGATCAAGGGCTCTACGGCATCCTCCGGGATGTCGCGTTCCGCCACGTTGAGACCGCCTCGCAGACCGGCGTTGGCGGCGGAAGCCTGATGTACGGGGGCGTCCTCTTCCGTGCGCAGAATGGGTTCTACGACGATCCACAGTGGGGCCATCTCGGATCATGGCAGCAGACACTCGAGCCGCACTTCGACAAAGCAGAGCGCATGCTCGGTGTCTCTGAATCCCCGTACGACTCGGTCTCCATCCAGTTGACCAAGCGCATCGGCGAGCACTTCGGTGTTGCCGACAGTTTTGGACTCGCACCGACTGGCGTGTTCTTCGGCGAGCCGGGCAAGACGGTCGACGACCCGTATTTCGGCGGCGAAGGGCCGGCACGCACAGGGTGCACTCGCTGCGGAGACTGCATGATCGGATGCCGTACGGGTGCGGCGAACCGATTGACGAAGAACTATCTGTGGTTCGCACAGAAGCGCGGCGCACAGATCATCGCCGAACAGGAGGTCATCGATGTCCAGCCCCTCGGCGCCCCCGACGGCGCAGACGGATACCGGATCGTTACCGAACAGCGCAGCCCCGACGGATCGCGCGGCCGCGCCGAGTACACCGCGCGCGGCGTCGTCTTTGCCGGTGGCGCTGTCGCGACGAACGAACTGCTTGCCGACTGCAAGCACCGCGGATCGCTGCCGCGGATCAGCGACAGACTCGGCCACCTGGTCCGAACGAACAGCGAGACTTTCCTCAGCGTTCAGTTCCCCGAGGATCTGGGTGCGTGGCAGGACGTCACCGCACCCAGCCGCCTGATCTTTGGCGCGGACACCCAAGTCGAGCTCCTGACAGTTGGAAAGAACGCCGACGCTTGGCAGGGCAAGTTCACCGTGCTCACAGGCAAAGGGAACGTCCTGGTCCGCCGGATCAAATGGCTGACGACCGTCACGCTCCACCCTCGACGATGGAAGGCGACCAAGCGATCCGAGGGCTGGAGCGCCCGGTCTATCGCGATGCTCGTCATGCAGCCGCGCGACAACGCCGTCCGGTTGCGGGCGCAGAAGCGCAGCACCGGCGACGGCTACTCGCTCGTCAGCGAAATCGATAAGGCGCGCCCTGCTCCGACCTTCCTCGACGTCGGGCACAAGGTCGCGAAGTGGCTCGCCGAGGAGACCGGCGGGGTGGCGGGCAGCACCTTCACGGAGGCGTTTCGCAATGCCCCGTGGACGGCTCATATCCTCGGCGGTGCGGTCATCGGCTCCGATCCGGCCACCGGCGTTGTCGACAGCAAACTGCGAGTGTTCGGCTACCAGAACATGATCGTCTGCGACGCTGCTGCGCTGCCCGCCAATCCTGGAGTTAACCCCGCGCTCACGATCACCGCTCTCGCCGAGTACGGCATGGCGCAGCTGCCGGGATTCAGCAGGGACGAAGATTGTGATCGCCCCCACGCAGGTGCGCTCCAATGAATGTGGTCGCGGCGCGGTTGTTGGAGAAGGGGTACCACATCACCGTCCTCCGCCCCGATGGCGAGAACCGGAACACCTATCACCCGTTGGCCGGCTCCGGGAGTGCGCGAGTAATGATCAGAACCTGTGGGTGCGACACGGTGTCGCGCATGTGAGTGAGCTCGTGGATTGGAGGTTCGCGATGCCGGTCACGTAGTTCTCGGTTGGTGTTCGCGACCGATCCCCGCCCTGACGTGCGTCTACGGGTCCTGCCCGTGGGGGTGCGAAGCTCAGGGAAGAAGCCCAAGGGCCCCCGTTCCGTCCGGGGGAACGACCGGGCGAGGGGAAGGCCGGACGGGCGCATGCGAATGAACCCTTGATGACGCCTCGTTATCTGAAGCCCGGGAAGACGAGTCGAGAACCCAGGTGATAGGACCTGGCCGCTGGCAGAGGCGGCAAGCGGCGCCCGGAGGCCACAGGCCGTGGTCTCGGGGTATAGAGGGCGCCCTCCCCGGTCGCATCTCGTGTGCGTGGAACATGGAAACCCCGTCGGGTCCGGCCTTCGGGCCGGTAGGCCGATCGTGAGAGGGGCGGAATCCCTCGGCGGGAACAGGATGCTCAAGAAGCGAATGCCGATGGCCGAAAGGCGACGGGACTTGTGGTCGTGATGCCGCCGCTCCTCCTGCGCGGCGATCATGGGGAACCGGTCATCCGAACTCCATCGGCGAAATCATCGCCGAAACGCGGATGCTGATCAACCGGCTCCGCGCCCTGCTCACCGGCGACGACGAGGATCGTCTCCCCGCGCGGGTCACCATGACCGAGCACAACCTCGGTGCGATTGCCCGCCGCCGCGGCCGCGCCGACTCGCGTTGGCGATCCGTGACGGCGCCCGCGCCCTCGCCGACAACAAACAACAGTGGTCCGAACGGCCCCCGCGGTACGAGTACGTCCTGACCGAATCCGGACGGGCGTTCCGGCCCGTGCTGATCGCGCTCTACGCCTGGGGCAACGAGAACTTCCCGCCCGAAGCGCCGAACGTCCTTCTAGTGCACAAGGACTCGGGTATCGACGTCGATCCACTGCTGATCGACCGCTCCACGGGGGATCCTCTCGATGAGGAGCACACCAGCTTTCAGCCTGGACCGTCCGCCGATGACCGGTTGCGCGCCGTCCTTGCTCGGCGGAACGAGGTCACCACCTGAACTCGGAGCCATGACGTTGCTGCCAGTTCCGACAGTCGGGTACGGGTTGGCCTGACGGCACCGGGATAGACCCGGACGGCATGTGCGCGGACAGGCCGTCCGGGCCAATGTAGTCAAAGCCTGCCGATAGCGGGTTCCGGCTCCGACAGGCGGCGGTCGTGTGCAAACGTCGGCCCGTGTGTCCTCACAGGTCGGGCCGGAGATGTCGACGTTGAAGCGCGCCGTCGGCGGGAGAACCGTCGTGGGTGGATCTGGGACGGAACGGCGAGTGGTCCCGTACCGGTGGGCCACCCGCCGTCCGCTGTCGCCCTCAGGCGTTGACGTCCACCACCGTTCGTCCACGGACGGTTCCGGCGAGGACCTGTTGTGCCACCGCCGCAGCCTGGTCGAGCGGGACCGTGGATGTCATCTTCTCGAGCAGTGCGTCGTCGAGATGCTTGTCCAGCAGAGTCCATGCCTCGTCCCGGCTGCTGACCGGGGCGTTGACGGAGTCGATCCCGACAAGGGTTACCGCGCGCAGGATGAACGGCGCGACCGAGCCCGGTAGGTCGAGTCCCTGGGCCAGCCCGCAGTTCGCCACCGTTCCTCCGTAGCGGATCTGTGCCAGGACATTTACCAGGGTGTGGCTACCGACGGTGTCCACCGCCGCCGCCCACCGCTCCGCGCCGAGTGCGGCCTCGGCAGGTTCCGCCAACTCCGAGCGGGCGATGATCTCCCCGGCTCCCAAGGCGCGCAGGTATGCCTCCTCGGTCGGCCGCCCGGTCGAGGCGTGCACCTCGTGTCCGAGCGCGGCCAGCAGGGCGATGGCCACCGAGCCGACACCGCCGGCGGCGCCCGTCACCAGCACCGGCCCCTGACGCGGAGTGACGCCGCGGCGCTGGAGCGCGACGACACCGAGAGCCGCCGTGTACCCCGCCGTCCCGATCGCCATGGCCTGCCAGGTGGTGAACCGTGCAGGGATCCTGGTCAACCAGCCCGATGGCACCCTTGCGCGCGTGGCGAACCCGCCGTTGTGGTCGACCGCCAGACCCCAGCCGTTCACCGCGACGGCGTCGCCCGGCGCGAAGCCCGACTCGGTGGGGGCGTCCACAACGGTGCCGGCCAGGTCGATTCCGGCGACGACCGGGAACCGCTGAACGACCGGAACGATGCCCGTCACGCCGAGGCCGTCTTTGAAATTCACCGCCGAGTAGTCGACCGCGATGGTCACGTCGCCCTCGCCGAGGTCATCGTCGGCGATCTCGGTCAGTTCTGCGCGCTGTCCGGATTCGTCCTTCACGATCTGTACTGCTCTCACTACACAGTTCCTTTCACACACTGGTTACACATTGATGGGATGGTGTCGCCCGACGTCATGCCAGGCAGAATCCGGCGTCGATCTTCATCTCGAGTCCGGTCACGTATCGCGCCTCGTCGGATGCGAGGAACAGCACCGCGTTCGCGACGTCCTCGGCATCGACCCAGGGCGTCGGCATCGGGTTGAGGGTGGCGAACGCCTCCGCGGCCTGCTCGCGGGTCGGGTCTTCGACGTCTGGGACGAAGAGTTGATGCACGGCGGTGTTCTGCACCATGAGCGTGTCTGCGATGCTGGGGTTGACGGTGTTGACCCGAATCTTCTCGGCGGCGAGCTCGAGCGCCATCGCCCGCATCAGCCCGATCACGCCCGTCTTCGCGGCGACGTAGTGCGGGAGGTTGGGCATGGCGCGGATGCCGAGCGCAGAGCTGCTCAGGATGATCACCCCGCCTTCGCCGCCCGCTCGGATGTGTGGGATCGCGGCCTTGGCTGCGTGGTAGACCCCGGTGAGGTTCACGTCGATCATGTCCTGCCAGCTTTGCTCCGCCAGGGCCTCGGTGGGCGCGGCCGAGAGGATGCCGGCGTTCGCCACGGCGATGTCGAGACGCCCGAACTCGGCGACGCCCGCGGCCACCGCCGTCTCCAGTGCGGCGAGGTCGCGCACATCGGCCCGGCTTGCCACGATCCGTCGCCCGAGGCCCTCGACCAGGCGCACCGTCTCCTTGAGATCGGTGTCGGTCGCCAGCGGGTAGGGCACCGAATCGATTCCCCCGCACAGGTCTACGGCGATGATGTCGGCGCCCTCCGACGCCAGCCGCGCGGCGTGCGCGCGACCCTGTCCACGAGCGGCGCCCGTGATGAATGCAACCTTGCCCTCGACACGTCCGGTCATGATCGTCTCCTCAGTTCTTGTTGTTGAAGCCGGCGTCGACGGACAAGGTCGTGCCGGTGATGTAGCGGCCGTCGTCGGACACCAGGTAGAGGACGGCGTTGCTGACGTCCTGGCAGGGCAGTAGGTCGATCGGCATGGGGTGGTGATGTCGGGTGCGAGATGCGGGTTCGCTTCGACGAAGCCGATCATCGAGGCGGCGGTGATCATCGGCGTCTCCACACCCGACGGGTTCACCGTGTTGACTCGAATCGAATGCGCCGCAAGGGTGTTAGCGTATGAGCGCATCAGCCGACCAGGCCGTGCTTGGAGGCGACATAACCGAGCGCTGCGCGGGACCGGCCGAGAATGCCGCGCAGGCTGGCGGTGGAGCTGGTCAGCACGATGGCTCCCCCCTGGCCCGGCTCGACCATGTCGGGCACGACGCCCCATTTGCAGTTCTCTCCTTCTGGTTGGGACGACACGGCACGGTTACGTTGACAAGTTCCGTGGGGTTTCGTCCTTCAGGTGAGCGGACCCGGGGATCGGGTCATCTCGGGTCTGTCAGGCGTCAGTGGACCGACGCCGCTGGCGGCGCCGGGAAGGTGTCGCGGAGTCGTTCCAGAACACTGGCGTCCTCGATCGTCGGTGGCACGTGCACGGGTTCGCCGTTTGCCAGGTCGCGCAGCGTCCGGCGGAGGATCTTCCCGGACCGGGTCTTGGGGAGTTGGTCGACCACCAGGGCGGTGCGGAAGGCGGCCACGGCTCCGATCCGGCTGCGGACCATCTCGACAAGCTCACTGACAACGGTCTCCGGGTCGCGGTTCACCGCGGTCTTGAGGACGACCAGGCCCACCGGCGACTCGCCTTTCAGCGAGTCGGTCACTCCGATCACCGCGCATTCGGCCACGTCGGGATGTGCGGCGAGAACCTCCTCCATCGCGCCGGTCGAAAGCCGGTGCCCCGCAACGTTGATGATGTCGTCGGTGCGGCCGAGGACCCACACGTCGCCGTCCTCGTCGAGATGCCCGGCGTCGCCCGTGCGGTACCAACCGGGAAACTCGTCCAGGTAGGACGCGCGGTACCCGTCGTCGTCGCCCCACAGGGTCGGGGCGCACCCCGGTGGAAGCGGCAGCCGCAGCGCGAGGTTGCCGGTCTCACCAGCCGACAGCGGGACGCCGTTGTCGTCGAGTGCCCGGATCTCGAAACCCGGACTCGGCCGACCTCCTGAACCGGGCTTGAACGGTGTCAGCTCACCGCCGCGGAACCGCGCGGTAATCGGCCAGCCCGTTTCGGTCTGCCACCAGTTGTCGATGACGGGCCGATCGATCCGGGACTGTAGCCATGTCGCGGTCGGCGGGTCGCACCGCTCGCCGGCCAGGAAAACCGCACGGAGGGACGAGATGTCGTATCGGCTCGTCAGGTCGAGCTCGGGATCCTGCCGCCTGATCGCGCGGATCGCGGTGGGCGCGGTGAACAGGACATTCACCTGGTGCCGGGCGATCACGTTCCAGAACGCGCCGGCGTCCGGGGTGCCGACCGGTTTGCCCTCGTACATGACCGTCGTGAGTCCCGCCAGGAGTGGCGCGTAGACGATGTAGGAGTGGCCGACCACCCAGCCGACATCCGATGCGGCCCAGAAGACGTCACCGGCCTGTAACCCGAAGATCGTCGGGATGGAGGCGGCGAGGGCCACGGCGTGGCCGCCGTTGTCCCGGACGACGCCCTTCGGCCGCCCCGTTGTCCCCGACGTGTGCAGGATGTACAGCGGGTCCGTGGCCGCCACAGGCACCGGTGGGTGCGGGCGTGCCGCTGCCTCTGCCACCAGCAGGTCGTGGTCGCGGCCGGGGTCGAGTGCGGCGATCGCTTGGGGACGTTGCAGCACGAAACAAGCGTCGGGACGGTGGCGCGCCTGAGATAGTGCGGCGTCGAGGACGGGTTTGTAGGCGACCACCCGGCCCGGCTCCAAGCCGCACGATGCGGCAATGATCGCCCGCGGCGTGGTGGCATCGATCCGGGCGGCGAGCTCGGAGGCGGCGAAGCCGCCGAACACGACCGAATGGACTGCCCCCAGCCTGGCGCAGGCCAGCATGGCGATTGCCGCCTCGGGCACCATCGGCATGTAGATGACGACGCGATCGCCGCGGCCGACGCCCACTGCTGCCAGCGCGCCGGCGACTTTCGCGACACGGTCGCGCAGCTCGCGGTAGGTGTAGCTGGCGCTCTCGCCGGTCATCGCGCTGTCCCAGACCAGCGCGAGCCGGTCGCCGGCGCCCGCCTCCACGTGACGATCGAGACAGTTGTGGCTCGTGTTCAGCCGGCCGCCGGGGAACCACCGGCCGTAGGGACCGGTGTTCGGGTCGAACACCGCGGTCCACGGGGTGTCCCACTCGATGCGGGTTCCCTGCTCGCCCCAATATCCGAACGGATCCTCACGCCAACTCTCATACAGGCTGCCGTAGCTCGTCATACAGACGCTGCCGTGTCCTGGACGTGGAGAAAGCGGGTGACCTGCGCCGCGACTGCATCGGGGTGCTGCTGGTGCGGTGCGTGCCCGGCCTGGGGGTAGACCGCCAGCTGCGCGTCGGCCAGCTCCCGGTAGAGCAGCCACTGATTCTTGACCGGGAAGAAGTGGTCGTCGTCCCCGGAAACGATGAGCGTCGGCTGGCGCAACGCGCCGAGCCGGGCGTAGTGGTCGGTCTTGCCGCCCATGAAGTCCATGATCAGTCCGGCCATCGCCTGGATGGTCGCCGGTGCGACGAGAGGCTCGCGGTCGGTCCTGAGGGCGTGGCGGTCGATGTAGGCCTGCGTCTCGGCATCGCGACCGTCGGCGAAGAACAAATAGCGGATATCTTCGAACGAATACTCGGGTGTGAGGGCGATGTCGAAAACAATGTCGGTGTGCGGGTCGGTCTCCGGGTTGCCGCCCGGGCCGGTGCCGACGAGGACAACGCTGCGCACCAAGGTTGGTTCCCGCATCGCGACGGCCTGCGCAACGAAGCCACCCATGGAGAATCCGAGCACGTCCACGACGTCATGGCCCAGTGCCCTCACGAAGGACGCCGCATTATCGGCCTTCTCGTCCACACTCGTGGCCGGAGACCCGGTGGACGAACCCACCGCCGCGTCACTGAACAGAATGACGTGCCGGTGTTCGGCCACCGCGTCGACGAACGCCGGATCCCAGTCGTCGAGGGTTCCCCGGAAACGGTGCAGGAAGACCAAAGGCGTTGTGCCCCTGTGCTGGTCTCTTCCCACCTCCCGATACGCGTAGCGGACGCCGCCGACCTCCACGTACTGGGTTTGGGCCTCGACCGAAAGGTACTGCTGGACAGGTTGATCGCTCACGGAAGAACTCATATTGCACCTCATCAATTGGCAGCGAGAACTGGGCCAATCCGGATGGCGTCCGTCGGCGCCCTGCCCGTCGGACGGTCAGGACGATCGGCGCCGTGACCCTCGCGTTTGGTCTGGGCGCTAAATGTAACCCCAGTCACTTCCATCATGCAAGTAACAATTCGAAGGGGGGCTCGGTGGGTGGAACGGCTCGGCTCGCTGCGCATCGGTATATGGGCCGCTACCGCTTTGATCGTTCGGGAAGGATGGAGGCCTGCTTGGCGGCCGGTCACGCCGTGGGGGACGACAACGCCGTGCTTGTGTCCGAAGATCCGCCCGCGACAACTCTCTGGACCAGGTGGCCGCGGCGGCAGGATGTGAGGTGTCCCGCGAGCGCGCGCCGTGACCTCTCGTAGGCGATGCTGATCGGGCACGCGGTGAGCTACGGCGGCGATGTGTTCGGCCCTCCATGGGGTGGCTTTGCCTGCGTCGAATGCGCGCGGTGCGGCGGGGAACCGCCCGCCGTACGTCCGCCGCACCCCTGGATCCTCGGCGCATTCGACTGATCGCCGGCTCCTGTCGGCGTACGTCGATCTTCAAGCGGCTACTCGTAGCGCAATGAAGCGTGTTGCCGTACGATCATATTACGGGCGTAATATAAAGACAAACCCCCGTCTGCCGAGGAGGCGTCATGACCCTGAACACCGAACTCTGGAACGCGAAAAACTCGCCAACCCAGACCATTGACATCGATGGGACCCGTTTCGCCTATCGAGAGTTCGGACCGAACACCGGCGTTCCCGTTGTGTTCCTTCATCACTTCACCGCGATCCTCGACGACTGGGACCCCCGGGTCATTGACGGCATCGGATCAGAGCGACGCGTGATCACCTTCGACAACCGCGGGGTCGGCGGATCCGGGGGGCGCACGCCTGCAACGGTTTCGGCGATGGCTGACGACGCCATTGCCTTCGTCCGAGCGCTCGGCCTCGAGCAGGTCGACCTGATGGGCTTCTCCCTGGGCGGGTTCGTCTCGCAGATGGTCGTAACGAAGGAGCCCATGCTCGTCCGCAGGATCGTCCTCGCTGGCACAGGGCCGGCGGGCGGGGTCGGCGTCGGCAAGATCACCCCGACCCTGCTCGGCGACATGCTGCACGGCCTGCTCACCCTCAAAGACCCGAAGCGCTACCTCTTCTTCACGAGAACGGCTCACGGGAAGGCGGCTGCGACGGACTTCGTGAATCGGCTCGAGGAACGTACAGAAGGACGCGTCGCTCCTACCTCGCCGTGGGGTGTCGCCGCACAGATCGTCGCGATTCGTCGCTGGGGAGCACAGGATCCCATGGACCTGGCCTCGATCGAGCATCCAGTGCTCGTCGCGAACGGCGAGGACGACCGCATGCTGCCGACGCGGAGTTCCTTCGACCTCGCGCACCGTCTGCCGAACGCCTTGCTCCGCATATACCCAGACGCTGGCCATGGCGGCCTCTTCCAACACCATGAGCGGTTCGTCCCGCAGGTGCTGGAGTTCCTCGGGTGACCGGTTCAGGCAAGCTCCATCCTGGGACCGACAACGCGCAAAGGTCGTGGTAGCAAAGCCTGGACCGAGCGACCGGCGGTGCAGGCCCGCGGACCTTCAGCCGCGGTGGGCGGACCAGGGGTCCGGCAAGGACGGATGAGGAACTTCGGCAACGTCAGTATGATTTGTGGCGCCCCGCCCGCCGCAACCGTCGCGGATCGACAACATCTCGTCGATCTACGCCGTCGCACTGGTGTGTTGAGGAACCGGTACAAAGTGCGCGAATCGCTGTCTGCGATCCCGCGTCGGCAAGTGCGAGAACGGTTGCCTGCCGCAGCGTGAGAACGCAACTCGGCACGAGCGGGCCCTTACCGTTGAGGACCCCAAATGGGAGTATGATCGTAATGTAATATTACAAAGTAAGCGTTGCCGGAGAGCAAGGGTTATCCCCGGCAAGTGGAGGAGGATGCGGTGCGGTACGGGAAAGAGCACAAGCAGGCGACGCGGCGGCGGATCGTCGAAGTGGCGGGCCGGCGGTTCAAGCAAAATGGCATCGATGGCTCGGGGATCGCTACGTTGATGAAGGACGCCGGCCTGACCAATGGTGCCTTCTATGCTCATTTCGCATCCAAGGAAGAGTTGGTCGCCACCACCGTCATCGACCAACTCCGCGAACAAGGTTCGAGTTTCAGTGCGTTCGCGCCTGACCATGCCGGACTCGAACAGTTGGTGCGGGGATACCTGTCGGTTGAGCACCGCGACAACCCAGAGGACGGCTGTCCTTCTGCGGCCCTGCTCGACGAGATCGGACGCTGCACGGACGCGACCAAGCGGGCATATACCGATGGCATGCTGGTCGTCATCGACCAAATCGCCGCTCGTGTGGCGCCGCTGGATCCGCAGTCGGCGCGCGCGAAGGTACTCAGCGTCTTCGCCCTGATGGTCGGGACACTGCAACTTTCCCGCGCCCTTGCCGATCGACAGCTCGCCGACGAGGTTCTCGAGCAGGGCGTCCAGAATGCCCTCGCACTCTTGGGCTCCGAGCAGCAGGGCTGATGGAACTGTTTGACCAGTTCGGAAAATAGCAGCGAAGCATCAGCTCTCGCGTACTCGACCTCGGCGCAGATCACGAAAAGTGTTGCGCACCTAACGAACTTGGATAGCGAACAATCCGCTTGGCAACTCAGGGCAGACGCGGCAAATCCATGGACAGCCGACGGCGCAACGGCCGGAACGCCCGCGACATCACCTACATCCCCATGGAACGAACGACAATCGTCATCACAGGAGAACACCATGAATACGAAAAACCCCACACCAGACAACATCATTACCGCCTACAAGGACGCGCCGGCGCGCACCGTCACTACCGAGGGTGTCACCTATGCCTTTCGCGAGCTGGGCCCCAAGGGCGGGATTCCCGTCGTCTTCTTCGTCCACCTCGCCGCGACGCTGGACAACTGGGACCCCCGCATCATCGACCCCATCGCGAAGAAACACCATGTCATCGCCTTCGACAACCGGGGAGTCGGTGCCTCCACCGGCACCGTTCCCGACAACATCGAGGCCATGGCCGACGACGCCGTGAGGTTCATCCGTGCCCTTGGCTTCGACAAGGTCGACATCTTCTCGTTCTCTCTGGGCGGCATGATTGCCCAAGACCTCGTCGTCAGGCATCCCGAGCTCGTCCGCAAGCTCATCCTCACCGGCACCGGCCCGGCCGGTGGGAAAAACATCGACAAGGTCGCAGGCACCACCTACTACGACACACTGCGCGCAACACTCGCACGGCGGGACCCGAAGGAATTCTTGTTCTTCAACCGCAACGCCACCGGCAAACGCGCCGCACACGCGTTCGTCGAGCGTCTCGCCGAGCGCACCACCGACCGTGACATGCCGATCAAAGTGAAAGCATTTCAGACACAGCTGAAAGCGATCAAGAAGTGGGGACGCGCGAGGCCCGCCGACCTGTCAAAGATCACCGCGCCCACCCTGATCGCCAACGGTGACAACGACCGGATGGTGCCTTCCGTCCTCTCGGAGGACCTGCACCGCCGGATCACCGGCTCCGAGCTCATCATCTACCCCGACTCGGGTCATGGCGGCATCTTCCAGCACCACGACAAGTTCGCCCCCACAGCGCTCGAGTTCCTCGCCCGCTGATATCACGGGACGGTCGATTCGGATCTTGCCGACAGGCCGAACCAGCTTGCCGAGAAGGCACGAGCAGGGCGCGATCCGCCCGCCCGCCCGCGGGCGGGCAGGGTTATCCGGCTGTGCCGGGGACAACAGCCGATTTTCGCTATGCCCGTTGCCCCCGTGCGGCATTTGCCTAACAGATGACGACCGTGACCTCGCTGATCCGCGGCACTGTTCTCGTGCGTGCCGGTGAGCTGATCGCGAAACTTGGCCGGGGATCGATCCGGCGCGACGACGCTGGGGCCACGTTGCTCGACCGGCCCGACGTCGTGAGGTCACTCACCGCCTGATTGTCAATCAGGTCAGCGTCCCTCTGCACCACTAACTTTTAGTTGAAACCGTCCGAAAAGCATGAGCAACACTCCCGGGGAGGTCACATGACCGATGTTCCGACGCAGTCGATCACGATCGCGACATCATCCGAAGAACTGTGGAGGTTACTGACCACGGTTGACGAGATAACCGGTTGGTACGAAGAGTGGGACGAAATCGAGCACACTGGCTCTGTCGAGACGATGAAGGTGGACTTCACGTTTCGGTTGAGGAGCCATAGTAAGAAGCAAGAAGTAAGGTGCCGCGTCGTGGAACTCGATGCACCAAGGCGATTGAGCTGGATCGAGTACAGCGACAAGCGAAGCGCAGTTCGCGTATCTTTTGTGCTCGAACCCGATGGAGACGGCAGCACCATACTTACTCATTCCAAAGAACAATTGCCGCGATAGATAACTACTAAGAGTGTGTCTCATGTGGATGAAGTGACTTGTGGTGCACTATGTGACGTGTGGTAGATGAGTTGTCACTGCGGTTGGTGTCGGATGCGTTGTGGGAGATTGTCGAACCGTTGATTCCGCGCTTCGCCGCCCGCCCGCAGGGAGGTGGGAGCGCGCCGGTCGACGATCGTGCGATCTTTACCGCAATCGTGTTCGTGCTGACAAGTGGGTGCGGGTGGCGGCACCTTCCGCCCTCGTTCGGAGTGACCGTCCCTACCGCGCACCGCCGGTTCACCGCATGGGCGGCGGCAGGGGTATTCGAAAATCTGCATCGCGAGGTTCATGACCGGCTCAGCGACACCGGCGAACTCGACTGGTCGGCAGCGATCCTGGACGCGGCCAGCGTCCGGGCGACAAGACATCCCAGGAGCTAAAGTGTCAAGCAGCACGCTTCTCGGCGTGATGTGACCAGGCGGTGGTTTCGCCGTAGCGGGTGTGGGTCTTGAGGCACCTGTGCAAGATGCCGACGAGCCGGTTCGCCAGGTGCCGCGGGGCGGAACCGTGATCGAGACCGCGGTCGCGTTGTTTGTCGTAGTGAGCGCGTGCCCCGGGAGACGCTTGCAGGGCCGAGGACGCCTGAGGGTTCAGCGCGTCGACGAGCCGATCGTTGTGCACAAACCGGGCAGCAACCACCTTCTTCTTGCCGGAGGCTCGGGTGATAGGACTGGTGGCGGCATAGTTCTTGCGGGCCGTCGCGGTGGCATACCGTTCGGGGTCATCGCCGAACTCACGAACGCACCATCGCCTGGCTCACCGGCTACCGGCGCCTGACCATCCGCTACGAACGCCACGCCGAGCACTTTGCCGGATTCCTCCATCTCGCGGCTGCGCTCACTTGCTACAAGAAGCTCCCGACATGAGACAACCTCTTATCCGTGCCGCTACCGCAAATGCTTTGGGCGTCAGGGACGACGGTTGGTTGCGGTCAATCCGACGAAACGCGCCTCTGCCACGCAAGCACAATTGGAACTCCGACGGTTTCGAGCACGATTGCTGCCACGGTAACGGGGTGCGGTCGCCCGCTCTGTTGCCACGACCTCAGGCGAGCCAGACCGCCGATGAACACGGTTGAGAGAGCGAAGGTCAAGGCAGGCGATCGCTCGACATGCGCGAGCTGAGACCAGATGGCAGGCCCTACCGCGAACTTGTACACATTGGCATATCGAAGCGCGCTGTCCACCGTCGGTATCACAGCTGGCGATCCGCCCGGCACGCCCTGAGGGCCGCGCACGACCTCCCCGGCCGCGCTAGCCATTGGTATTGCAGCCAGTACCGCGAGGGTCCACTGCAATCTTCGCCGGGTGGGACTACCACCTCGGTGGGGTGCGAACTGCGCCTGGTCGTCTTTCATCCGAATGTCCTTCCGTTGACAGATGGTGTTTTCGTGACACCGGCCGCGCTGCACGCCGGGTCATTACGTTGGTGCGCGAGGACCGCCGGTTCGAAGCTGCCTGGCTGCGAGTACAGCGCCGCTAGATCTCCGGTCACGCCCGCCTGGACCTGTCTCGAGAAATCGTGGGCCAGCACCTCGCTGCTATCCATTGCGACTGGCGGCGTGGTCAGGGTTGGTCACTGCGTTGCGGCGGTGGTGGGGTGGGTGGCCCGCAGCATGGTCTTGTCGATCTTGCCGACGGCGTTCTTGGCGATGGCGTCCACGACGACGATGGTGGTGGGCCGCTTGTGGTGACTGAGCTGGCGCGTGCAGTGTGCTTGCAGCGCGGTCGTATCGACGGTTGTGCCGGGTCGTGGTTGGACGTAGGCGACGACGACCTCGCCCCATTTGTCGTCGGGGGCTCCGATCACGGCGGCCTCGAGCACGGACGGGTCACCGGCGAGGACGTCCTCGATTTCCTTGGGATAGATGTTCTCGCCGCCGCGGATGATCATGTCTTTCGAGCGCCCCACCAGGGTCAGGTAGCCCTCCGGATCGAGGTGGCCGACATCGCCCGTGTGCAGCCATCCGTCGATGACGGTCTGTGCGGTGTCCTCCGGACGGCCGAGGTAGCCGCGCATCACATTGGGGCCGCGCACGACGACCTCACCGTCCACACACGCACCCATCTCGGTGCCGTTCGCGTCGACGATGCGGAGCTCCTGACCCGGGAAAGCAATCCCCACCGTTCCGGCGCGCCGGGGTCCCGAGACCGGGTTGAGAGTGGAGGCGCAGGTCCCTTCGGACAACCCGTAACCCTCGAGGAGGGCAAACCCGTACCGGTCCTCGAACGGGGCCAGCAACTCCGCTGAGGCAGGTGCGGCGCCGCAGATGCCGAAACGCACCGAGGACGTGTCGGGTCGAACCTCGTCCGGGAGCGTCGCCAGGATGCCGTAGATCGTCGGCACCGCGCTGAAGAAGGTCGGGCGTTCGGATTCGACGAGGTCGAAGAAGGTTCGGGGATCGAATCGGCCGGCGATGACGACGCTCGCGCCGGCGAGTAGCGGGGTGAGGACGCTCACGACGATGCCGTTGACGTGGAAAAGCGGCAGGATCAGCAGGCATCGGTCTGCCGGACCCAACTGCAGCGCCTGCACACCCATCTCGGCCATGGCGTCGATGTTGGTGTGGTCGAGCATCACGCCCTTCGGCACCCCGGTCGTGCCGCTGGTGTAAATCAGCAGGGCGAGTGCGGACGAGTCCGCAGGTGGTGTGTGATCGGACTCGGTCGCCTCCTGGAACAGCTCGTCGACGGCGAGAGTGGCAACGCCACCCAATAGGGTCGTGCCGTCCTCGACGACGAGCAGCCGTGCGGCGGAGTCGGCGAGCTGCCGAGCGACCTCGACGTCGGTCAGTGCCGGGTTGACCGGGGTGATGGTGGCGCCGAGCCGCCAGGTCGCGAACAGCAGCACCACGAACTCGGTGCGGTTGGTCAGCTTCAGGGCCACGACGTCTCCGGGCCCGATTCCCCGGTCATAGAGGTGGCGGGTGGCCGCGCGAACTCGGTCGAGGAACTGAGCGTTGGTGAGCGATCCGGTGGCGTCGGAGACCGCGGGTGCGTGCGGGTCGAGATCGGCGCGGCGGTCGGGCAGCGATGCGAAGTTCATCGTGGTCGTGTTCACCTTCGGTGTGGTGCGGCCCGGCCCGGTGACGGTGTGACCGGTGCCGAGTCGAGTTGGCGGGTGAGGAAGTCGATCTGGTCACGGACCAAAGCCTCGAAGGGTTCGCCGAGGTAGAAGTCGAAGTGGCCGGCGTCGTAGGTCTTGATCTCGCCTCGTGGTGCGGTCCGCGCGTATCGGAGGGTCTGGGCGGGTGGGGTGACGGTGTCGGTGTTGCTCACGCAGAAGAGGATCGGGAGGGCGATCTTCTTCGCTGCCCGCCCGGGCCGGTAGGTAACGAGACTGGGAATCACCCGTGCCGCAACCTCGTTCCGGAATGTCGTCCCTGCCGGCACGATCGCCTCGTAACCGGACAGCGCGTCCGGGGCGTTCATCAGAGCCAGTGAGCCGGGGGGCCCGGCGAGCGGAATCATGACCGGCGCGCGCCGACCAACCTTGGCCATCAGATCCCGGGCGACCACGGGGGAGGCCTTCACTGAGGCGGCCGGGCCGAGCGCGAGCGCGGAGGCCAACCCGTCGGTGAACGGGCACTGCGCGACCGCCGCCCGCAATTCCGGATGCCGTGACGCGACGGTGATGGCGTGGCCACCGCCGAAGGAGCTACCCCAGACCGCGATACGGGTGCTGTCGAGACCGCCACGAGCCTTCACCCAGGAGATGGCGGCATCCCAGTCGGCGAGCTGCTTTGTGATCGACAGCAGCTGGCGCGGCCTACCGCCGCTGTCACCGAAGTGCCGATAGGTGAACGCGAAGGCGGCGATGCCGGCCCTGGCGAAACGTTCGGCGAAGGCATCCAAGCGCATATCGCGGGTGGCACCGAGGCCGTGTCCGAGGATGACGACGGGCGGTGAGGTGACGCCGGTGGGCAGATACAGCCACGCGGCGCAGGAGCTGTCACCGGAGGAGAAGAGGACGTCGTGGCGGGTGAAAGGTTTCTTGGTGGCCATGGCGGGTCTCATCGTCCGTTCGTCGAGCCGCCGGGCACGCGGCCCGATTCGAGGGCCTGCTTGTAGATGTCCGGGTTGTAGAGGGGCAGCTCACCGGTGGCGTCGGTGGTCGCGAGGTAGTCGAGCATCAGCTGCTGACCGTCCTCGGATTGGTCGGTGCCGAGAAATTCGGTGCGCTCGACGTGCAAACCCTCCGTCAGCGACATCGATCCGCCGAAATACACCGACCTCTTGACCGCCGCGACCGCCTCCCTCGGGCGGGCGCCGAAGTACTCGGCGAGTTCGGTCGCCCGCGTGATCACGTCGCCCGTAGCCACCACCTCGTCGACGGCTCCGTTGGCGAGGGCCTGCGCGGGAGTGAACGGCCTGCCTTCGAGGATGGCGACCAGGGAGCGGTGGGTGCCGATCAGTCGGGTCAGGCGCTGGGTACCGCCACCACCCGGATTGATTCCCAGCAGTACCTCGGGCTGGCCGATGAAGAAGTCACCGTCGGCCATGACCCGCAGGTCGCACGCCCAGGCGAACTCCGCGCCGAGGCCGAGGGCTGAACCATTCAGGGCGGCAACGAAAATGACACCACTGGCGTTCATCTTCAGAAACGTCGCGTGCAGCCGGTCGAGCTGGACCGCTCCCCACAGCGGGGTTCGGCGCACCACGGGCTCGAGGACGCGGGCGCGATCAGCGCCTCTGGCCACCCGCGCGATCGCGGAGGCACCGCGACGGCCCAGCGGCGGGACCGCTGCACCCTCTTCCTGCAGCCACCGCACATCCGCATGGCTGACGAACCGGCCGGGACGTGTCCCGGTGAACACGACCGCACGGACGTGCGCGTCGCGGTCGACGCGGTCCACCAACTCCTCGAGCTGGTTGGCTATGTCGAGGCCGAACAGGCTGTGCGGGCCGCCGTCGACGCGGACGATCAGCACGTCCCCGCGGTCCTCGACCTCGAGATGGCCTTTGTCTTCGTGTGTCATGAGATTTCACATCCGTAAATGGGAGGAAGGGGAAGGACGTGCGGCGAGCACCCGTGGGAGCGGCCATCAACCTGTAACTTCGTTATGACGTACTATAACCATGTTATGCGGTGGTGGCAAGGGTCACTCGGTACTTCGGTGCCCACCGGGCGGAAAATGCGAAGTCAGGTGGAGATATGGGAGAGACGTCGCCGACCACACCCGAGGGTGTGCCGGAGCGGCTGATTCGAGCCACGGTCGGCCTGCTGGCCGAACAGGGCCCGTCCGCGATCAAGGCGCGGACGGTGGCGTCCGCGGCCGGACTGTCGACGATGGTCGTCTACCACCACTTCGGCGGCATCCCCGAGCTCGTCCGCGCGGTCGCAGACCATGGATTCACCGAACTCGGCACGGCCTTTTCCCAGGTCCCTGTGACGAAGGATCCGGTCGTGGATCTGTTCGCGCTGGCATTGACGTGCCGGCGCCAGGCGCGCGAGAACCCCCACCTCTACGACCTGATGTTCGGACTCTCCACACGCGCGACCTACCGACCGCTGGAGTCGGACGTGCGGTTGAGTGGACATTCTCCGGCCTTCCGTGATGCCTACACACACGTCACCGACGCGTGTGCGCGCTTGGTGAGCTCCGGCAGGGTCGGGCCCCACCTCCCGGAGGTGGTCGCGGCGCAGTTGTGGAGTCTCGTGCACGGCTACATCACCCTCGAGCTCGGCGAGCACTTCGCCGAGTTCGACGACGCGGTAGCCCAGGTCCTGTTGCCGATGGGGGTGAACTTCGCCGTCGGCCTCGGCGACACCCGCGAACGCGCGCAGGCCTCACACGAGAAGACGGTGGGCCTGTACGACTCGGTCCGGCCGGCGGTGGACAGCTCGGCGGGCGCCTGAGCCGAGACCGCGGCGCCCCGGGCGCGGCGAGCTGAGCCCGAGGCCCGCTCTCGGGCACCCGGGAGGCGCTGTGGCCCAGCGGGTTCCGCCGCAGTCGGCAAGGGCCCCCACGGTGCCTCATGGCGTACCGCCAGGATCCCCGAACTCTGTGCCTGGTAGCGCTTGTTTCGCCGAGGGCTACCGGTGTCGATGCCAGCATGGGCACCCAATCGCGAGCCTGCCGCCGCGTCGGTCTCCGCGGCCCGGCGACTCGCGGACGGGCGCCAGGTCGAAACCGGGGAATCCGGGGGGAGATGCCGAGGACCATTGCATTCGCCATATAACGAAGTTACAGTCGAGGCATGAAACGTGAACTCGTGGGCCGCAAGGTAATCGTCACCGGGGCCGCGCGCGGCATCGGTGAGCAAGTGGCACGCCTCGCCGCCGCCCAGGGAGCCCGCGTCGCCCTGATCGGACTCGAACCCGACAGGCTGCGCGCCCTGGCCGCCGAACTGGGGCCGTCGGCGCACTGGTGCGAAGCGGACGTGCGCGACAGCGCGGCGCTGCAGTCCGCGATCGACGAGTGCGCCAATGTCATGAACGGGGTGGACATGGTCGTCGCCAACGCCGGAGTGGCCGCCTATGGAACGGTGCGACACGCGGACGAGGCGTCCTTCGAACGCGTCGTGGACATCAACCTCAACGGCGTATTCCGCACCCTCAAGCATGCGACACCGCACCTGCAACGCAGCCGGGGCCACGTCCTGATCGTGGCCTCCGCACTGTCCTTCACCTCGATCGGCGGTCTGGCCTCCTACGGCGCGAGTAAGGCCGGGGTCGAGTCGCTCGCACTTGCCTATCGCGCGGAAGTGGCCCACCTCGGGATCACCGTCGGTCTTGTCCACCCGTCCTGGATCGACACCGACCTCGTGCGGGGCGCCGAGGTCGACATTCCTTCTTTTCAGCAGATGCGTCAGCGCCTGCCGTATCCGGGGAACGTCACGACCAGTGTCGACCGAGCGGCCTCCGCCATCGTCGACGGGCTCGCATATCGGCGCAGTCGCGTCTACGTTCCCCGGGCGGTCGCCGTCGCCAACTGGGCCAAGGCGCTGCTGAATTCTCCGGTCGTATGGCCGTGGACCAGGCGGTTCTCCGCCGCGACAGTTCCCGCCCTCGAAACCGAAGTTGCCGCCCTGGGCAGGAACGACCAACTCGTTCCAGAGTTGCCGCGCGCCACCGAAAACGATCAGCGCAGCCCGGCGCGCATCTAGCGAAACCGGCTGTGGTCCGCACGAACACAAGAGATAGGAAATCACGATGAAGGCTGTCGTTCTCGATCGATACGGGAACATTGACGGTGTGCGGGCGGGTGAGGTACCCGACCCGGAGTTGCGAGATGATGACGTCCTGGTTCAAATCCACGCAGCGAGTGTGAACCCCTTGGATCTGAAGATCCTGGAGGGGAAGCTCAAAGCTATTCTGCCGTACCGCCTACCGATCGTCCTCGGCAATGACCTGGCCGGTGTCGTCGTTCGAGTCGGCGCCGCGGTGCGCCGATTCAAGCCCGGCGACGAGGTATACGCGCGACCCCGGCAAGATCGGATCGGCACGTTCGCGGAATTCATTTCCGTGAACGAGGAGGACGTGGCGATCAAGCCACGAGAACTCACCATGGAAGAGGCGGCGTCGATCCCTTTGGTCGGTTTGACCGCGTGGCAAGGGCTGATCGAGAGGGCAAATCTGCAAGCGGGGCAGAAGGTTCTGGTCCATGCCGGTTCCGGGGGTGTCGGCACGTTCGCGATTCAACTAGCCAAGCATCTCGGCGCGACGGTCGCCACGACGACGAGCACCCCAAATGCCGATTGGGTCGAGCGCCTGGGTGCGGATGTCGTCATCGACTATAAAAAGGATGATTTCGCGGAGATCCTGCACGACTACGATCTCGTCCTCGACACCCTCGGCGGCGAGACGCTCACCAGGTCACTCCGCGTTCTCAAACCCGGTGGGAAGGTCATCTCCATTTCCGGCCCGCCCGATCCCGGTTTCGCGAAAGAAGCCGGATTGAACTGGGTCGTGCAACAGGTGATGCGCTTGCTGAGCTTACGAATCAGACGGGCAGCGAAACGACGCAAGGTGACCTATTCGTTCCTGTTCATGAAATCGAGTGGAGACCAACTACGCCAGCTCGCGTCCATCATCGATGCCGGCACCATACGCCCGGTCATCGATCAGGTCTTTCCCCTCGAATCGACCAAAGACGCATTGACGTACGTCGAACAGGGCCGCGCCAAGGGCAAGGTCGTCGTCAAGGTCGGATGACGATGTCATCGAAGGCTGGTGACGGCCAACTTGCGGTGCTCATCGATTCGACTTCCGTCGCGCAGGACCAGAGGCCTCTTCCTCGATCGGGTCGCTATGCCCGCGTCCTGCGGCAGGGCCGGGTGGCAGCCGTTGACCCTTTCGCGCAGTGCCCCGCCGAAGTCGGCGCCCAGTGGCAGCACCTTCGCAGTCGCCGCTCGAATGGGAAGCGGGGTGCAGGTAGCGGCGACCGAGCTGGTATCCGGCGAGGTCGCCGCGTTCGCGACGACGGCTGGCGGGCCTGCGCCGGTTGCTGTCGCGCGAAGGCAGCACGTCGGTTGTGTGCTGGGCGCGTCTGGGTGGCCGCCGACCGCACGATGACAGCCGACTGCTTTGGCAGCGTTCTCGATCGCGGTGTGTTTGTGCAGGTCGGGTCGCGTACCGGGCCGGGTGGTGCTTATGCTCGATCTCGGGGGTTGAGCCGAGCGAAGAGGTGCATCAGCATGGCCCGAAACAGTAGCAATCGGCCGGTCGGTGGCCCGGAGTTGACGGTCGGTGTCCGGGTGCTGGTCCGCAGGAGCGCCGGGGCCGATCTCATCGGTGAGGTGGTCGAGGATTATGCGGCGGTGACCGATCCGGGCGGTGGTGGGCACGAGTGGGCGCCGGTGCATCGGTGGGCGGTCGCGCTCGACGACGGGCGGCTGGTCTTCGCCGACACCGAAGACCTGACCATCGATCCGGGCTCCTACCGCTCCGCCCCGAACCCGAGCCCGGACCCGGATTCGGGCGTGCGGACACCCGGCCGACATCGGGGAGAGTAATCGGCGGTAGCAGCTTCGTGGCCGGTTCTGGGCGGCGTCAAACATTGCACACGAATTGCGCTAGCAGTCAGTCGATTACATGACTGACGTGGATGAGGTCCTGCAGGGGGTACGTCGATCTCACCAGACGATCTGTCGGGTATGTCTCAGCCGTGGCAACGCCGGCGCCTGGCGTGTTGTGCGCTGTGATGTTGTTCGGAACTGACGTTTCAGGCTTACCGTGTCCGTCATGAGAGGTGATGAGACTCGCGTGGCCCGGGACTTCGCGGAGTGGTTGTCGTCTCAGGGGTGGGTAGTCCGCACCGATACGGAGTTCGTCGACATCGTTGCCGAGAAGGACGGCCACCGGCTCTACGTCGAGGTCAAGGGTGCGTCCACCGCGCCGGTTTTGGATGTCGATACCGCGATCGGGCAGCTGGTGCGGCGGATGCCGAGCGAGCCGGATCAGTCGGTGTCGTTCGCCCTGGTCGTGCGGGACGAGCCGCGATCGGTGGAAGCCGCCAGGCGGGCACCGCAACGAATTCTCGATCTGTTGGGAATGGCGCTGTATGCGGTCGATGAGGACGGTGGTGTGCGGCAGCTCTTCGGCCGCGTATGAGCACTGCCCCGCCGCGAGCGGGACGGGGCAGCAGTGTGGAGATAGCATCGCCAGGTCCCGCGAGAGTGGGGTAGTGCGGTGATGGGGCGGTAGNGCCCCGCCCGCCCCACCGCGCCGCCGGGCGATCTTCGGGAAGGGCTCCGTCAGGGCTGCCGTGCCTGCGGAACGCAGTGTGGGCAATGCGGACTCCGCTCAACCTGGCGATGGGCCGAGTATCTCGAGTGTGCTGACGTGTTCAGGCGCAGTCGCG